>CAMFFG010000146.1 GCA_945949655.1 uncultured Peptococcaceae bacterium | reverse complement strand
CCATATAAATTGCAGCTTTCATAAAAAAACTCCCGTCGGTTTATGGGTGATCGTTTGTTGTAATTTGCTTGTTTTTTCATCATACTGTGCTAGAGTTCTTTTTATAATCATCAATAGTAATAAATTTTTATTTCCAAGGCAATACTAAAAAGAGCGGAACAGAAATGAGTCGAAGCTGTTGCAATGTTCTCAATTCCCAGCACATGGCGGGGTTAATTACAGCGCAATGGGTTATTCTAAAACAGAAGGAAGTGTGAGCAGATGATTCGATGTCCTTACTGCCACAGTACCACGGTAGGACGTATTGGTACCAGTCAGTATTATTGCTGGAGCTGTTATTATGAATTTGCAGTGCAAAAGCAGGGGATTCAGTGCTTTCGCATTGTAGAGGATGGTTCTCTGACTGAGGTGGAAGAATTCATTTTAAAAGGATAGGAGGAATCTATTATGGAGGTAAACACTAGAAAAATGCGCCGTATCATGCGTTCAGCGGGCCGGAAAGCAGAAAATTTGTGGGATCGGCTGATGAAACGTTGAGGAAAAACGGCTAAGCTGTTTTGTGTAAAAGAATCTGCTGTTGTGTCTGTGAACAGGACAGCAGATCCTTTTTTATTTGTCAGAATTTTCGGAGTAGCTGTTTTCCCAAATGGCAGATTGCCGATAGCAGTAGAAGGAGTACAAGCGTACACAGTGGCAGCAGATAAAGAGACAGTGTAGGTCCAGATACAAATGAGGGCTGTAGTTGCTGCAGAACATGGGTGGACAGCAGCTGCGGAAACAGCACCGTCAGTAAAGGAACATAGATGGCAGCCAGTAATCCCTGTAGCGGACGGCACAGGCAGTAAAGCCGTGCAGAAATATTCTGACCAGCCAGAATACTGCTGACCTGAGCCTGAATGGATAAACCGCTCCAACCCAGAATGAAGCTGATGATGATCAATTGCTGCAATAACACTGCATTGCTTTCTGCCGCTGTCTGTGCACCCAGTGTCATTTCAAAAAATCCGGCGCTAAGTGATGCTGCAAGTTGAGGAGAAAAATGGAGTATATTCAGTAAGGCGGTAAACAACTTTTGCAGGAGCAGAAGCAGACCAGTGGCCTGCAGCATGGAAAGCAAAACGGAGAATAAGAGTACAAAACCGCCAATTTTGATGATGCTGTCGATTCCTTTGTGGATGGCATTGCCCAGCAAAAGGCCTAGTGGTTTATGATTTATGATCTGGTAGTGACGCATCTGGGTAAAAGCGGTGCGGAACAGATGCGGAGAGGTAACGGTATGGTGTCCTGCTGGAGCAGCGAAGCGCAGCAGAAAACCAAGGGTCAGATTAGCCAGATCATGGGCGGCCAGCAGCAGAATACCCAACTGCGGCTGATGCAGCATGGAAACCGGTACGGCAATCAGCAAAAAAAGGGGACTGGAGTTGTTGGTAAAGGCCGCCAAACGGGCTGCTTCCTGCGGTGTACAAAGATCCTGTTCCCGCAAAGAGGCGGTCAGAACAGCGCCCATAGGAAAGCCAGAGGTAAACCCCAAAGCTAATGCAAAGCCAGCTTCCCCGGGAAGGCGAAATACCGGTCGCATCAGAGGCTCTAACAATACGCCTAAAAAGCGCACAAAGCCCAGAGAAAGCAGTAAATTGGCTGCGATAAAAAAAGGCAGCAAAGATGGCAGCAGATGTGTCATCCATGTATCCAGACCGCGGCATGCTCCCTCATAAGCGGCCTGAGGATAACGCAGCATAGCTAGTGTGGTCAGCAGTACTAGCAGCAGAAAAAAAAGCTCAGAGAATCGTTTCATACACAATCACCTGAGCTTACTATATTCTGAAGTGGGCTAGTTTAGACCTGCACTGGCATTTGCAGCAGGTCTAGATTTGGTTTTCGCAAAAAGGGTAATGAATAGCCAAGCATATAAAGATTGGTGGCCCGGCAATCTAAAGCCAGCATCTGCTGCGCTACCCCATCAAGCTGATTTCGCTGCCGGGCTGGGCGAATCAGTATCGGCAGTTGGGCTTTGCGTTTCATCTCTTTCAGGATTTTCCGACCGGTGCTGTTAAAGCCCAGCACGCGCAGATACAACGGTTCCTGCCAGTCCATCTGCCGGGTCATATTCAGCAGCAGGTGGATCAGTGTGCGCTGAATACGGGTATAGGTGTAGCGTTTAGACTTAATAGCGGCACATAAATCGGACAGGCTTTCCGTCTGATGGGCTGCGGTGTAGATGCGGTTTTCCAGTCCTTCCTTGATTTCCAGGATCTGTTCCAGCTCTTCTGGTGTGCTGCGGCGTAACAGTGTAAAAAGAATCTGGCTGAAATTATCATTTTGCATGGGAAGGTAGCCATGCTGCAGCTGTTGGTGTATGATTTTCTCTACTGGCTCTGGCACCTGCTCCTGCCACAAAGAATTCTCCTCCTGCAGCAATTTGCGCACAGCAGAGGCACTGGCAAATCCCTGGGAAGCTGCAGGTACAGTATCGTCATCATAGCTGCCCAGCCGGGAAATAAGCAGAGGCTGAATGGGTAACTGTTTTTGCCGGATGGTCTGCAGATAATGAAGAGCCAGAATATTATTGGGTGACTGCAACTGCTCAGAGCCAGCAATCTGCAGTTGTTCCAGCGCTTTCTGACGGGCCGACGGAAAAGAGAGACCCAGCTGCAGCTGATGTCGCAGGGCTGACTGAAATTCAGATGATTCACTGGTCAGAAAAGTAACCAGTTGTTCCAGCTCTGTGATGTTTGCGCTCTCTACGCCGCATGACAATGTGTCCACTACGCCTGTAGCGGCCAGTGTCTGCACCGCGCCGGAGGCAAAATAGCCAGCGCTGCGGACAGCAAAGGCAACCGGTAATTCCAGCACCAGATCGACACCGCACTGTAATGCCATTTGGGCTCGGGTCCATTTATCAAATACTGCAGTCTCGCCCCGCTGGGTAAAATTTCCACTCATGACGGCGATAATGCCATCGGTCTGCTGTAAAGCCCGGGTCTGTTCCACATGATACTGATGTCCGTTGTGAAACGGATTATATTCTGCCACGATCCCTGTAATCTGCATAGATCTCCACCTGCTTTTTCATTGCTGTACGCACATAACTTTTATCAGCATTTTAATGCACAGAACTGTTTTATGCAAGAGGAAAGGCTATTTTTTAACGGCTGGATATCACAATTCCAGAGGTGCATCGGAGTGATTGCAATTCCATAATTCTATCTGGATATGGTATGGATCTACAGGTTCGTGCTGATTCTTTTTCCCGGCAGGCGATGCCGCCCATAAACGAGCTGCAGTGGGCTGCCATTGTGCAGCGTAGCTGTGACACTTCCCGCAGAGATGCTCTACAGCTTCCGGGCTTTGCAGATCGGTGGAATGGGCGCCGGAAGCAAGAACCATCTGTTGTAATTTTTCCGGATTTTCCAGCATAGGACAAGGACGCAGATGATTCTGATTAAAAGGCCGCCCATCATGGTAAGCCATAAAAAGAGGAGACTGCAAACATTCCAATAAGCTGTTTTCCCGGATATTACAGTTAGAATAATGAATAAACACACAGGGATCCGCATCGCCGTTGGCGTTGATATGCAGATATCTGCGCCCACCTGCAATACAACCACCCACGTATTCCCCGTCGTTCTGAAAATCCATGCCGAAAATAGGTTTTGTCTGGCGGAACTGACGGATCTGATGGTATAGATACGCACGCTGTTCAGCCGTCGGCAGAAGTTCTGGCGTAGCGTCATTACCTACAGGCATATAGTGGAAATACCAAACGAAGGAGGCGCCCCACTGGATCATTTGATCATAGAATGCTTCACTGCTGATAACTGTAAAGTTCTGTCTGGTATAGCAGCAGGAGATTCCAAACGGAATCCGATAGTGTCTCAATAGCTTCATAGCGTGCAACACTTTATCATAAGAACCTGCACCGCGACGGGCGTCATGGCTTTGTCGATTTCCTTCAACACTGATGGCCGGAATCAGATTTTTCACCCGCAGCAGATCCTGGGCAAACGTATCATCGATTAGCGTTCCATTGGTGAAGGTCAAAAAGATACAGTCATGGTGCTTCTGGCAAAGTGCGATCAGGTCCCGCTTGCGTACCAGCGGTTCACCGCCTGTATAGATATACATATAAATCCCCAGCGCTTTACCTTGGGTAATAATGTCATCAATTTCATCAAAAGAAAGATTTAACTGATTCCCATATTCAGCAGCCCAGCAGCCAGTACAATGCAAATTGCAGGCAGAGGTTGGGTCCAACAGAATGGTCCAAGGGATGTTACATTGATATTTTTCTCTGTTTTCCTGCTGCACCTTCCAGTCCAGCAACACAGAATGAAGAAAGAAATGGGTGAATACAGTTTTAACCACTTCG
>CAMFFG010000145.1 GCA_945949655.1 uncultured Peptococcaceae bacterium | reverse complement strand
TTGTATTAAGATGTACTATGCCATAGAAAAAATAGTTTGTCAATTTTTTGAGTGATTTTTCATCTGGATACGAATGTACAAAATAGAAGACATCATAGAGGAGGGAAATGGGAACATGCAGGAGGAACAGGAACTGCAGCGATTGCTGATGGAGCAACCGGAGCAGGGTGTGATGGAGGCACTCAGGCGCTACGGAAAAACAGTGGAATGGATCGTGCGGAAGATTTTGGGCAGCAATGCGCAGGCAGAAATAGAAGAGTGTGTGTCGGATATCTTTTTGAAACTGTGGCAGAATGCCGCCGAATTTGATGTAACGCGTGGTGTACCGCTGGCGTCGTGGCTTTATGGCATTGCCCGGCACACAGCGCTGGATTACCGGAGAAAACAAAAGCGGCAGCAGGAGCAAATACCGCTTTTAGAGACAGATTTACAATTAGAGGTGGATCTGGGCGATGCGTTGGCTAGAGCACAGAATGCGGAAATTGTGCGCAGTGTTGTGGATGCTTTGCCACCGCCGGATCGAGAAATTTTTATCTGCCGATATTTCCTGGAGATGCCGGTAAAAGCTATTGCGGAGCGGCTGAAGCTGACGCCGAAGCAAGTGGAGAATAAGCTGTACCGGGGAAAAGGACTGCTGCAAAAACAGTTGCTGGAGAAAGGAGTGGTTCGATGAGCAGCATGAATGATTTGATGGAGCTGGAAAATGTGATAGAGCCGCAGAAGCTGGAGGAGCTGGCTCGCAGCGAGCCAATGGATGCGATCACAGGGCAGCGGATACAACAGCTGACAATGGAGAAGATCAGAGCAGCGCAGCACACACAGTCTGTACAGATGGAAACAAAGCCATCCGCAGAACGAAAAATAAAAACGCAGCGCAGAGGACGACGCATTCTCGCTGCGCTGGCGGCCTGTGCGCTGATTATCTCGCTGGGCACAGCGGCAGTGGCCAGATTTTCGACAGATGAGCGTCTGCTGGAGGTGTTTCATGCGGACAGCCAGTCGCAGATCGCGCAGCTAAATGAAATGAGTGTACAGATTGGTCAAAGCTGCCAGGCCGATGGCTATACCGTCACACTGCAGCAGGCCATCAGCGACCGGCATAACACTTGGGTACTGATGGAGGTGGAAGGCCCGGCAGAGGCTGTACTGGATGAAGATCTGGTATATTTTCAGGATACCCACATCCAGATGGAAAAGCTGAGTGGTCATGGGTACACCATTTATCCGCTGCCCGATGCAGTGCCCGGGGACAATAAGCTCAGTTATATTTTGGATTTTTCTGCCCGCAATCAGCTGGCAGGGCAAAAACTACAACTGCAATTGGGACGGTTGACAGAAAATATTGTCGATGAAACACAGAGTTTGATTGGATTCAATCTTTTGGCGGAAGGCCCCTGGAAATTTGAACTGGAGGTTCCAAAGCAGGACAGCACCGTGTCTATGTGGCAGTGGCGCCTGCTGCGAAGCGGCGAAACAGATTTTTTGCTGTGTCGCATGGATGTATCGCCGCTGAGCGCATCGTTAGAGACTATAAAGCTGGAGCGCTCGATTTATATGCGGCTGCAGAAGGAACCGCTGCAGGTTTATCTGCAAGATGGCACTTGTCTGGAGTTTACCTGTAGCAGTAGCGGCAGCGGGGGTGTGCGGATGCAGTATCAGTATGAATTCTCTGTGCCGGTGCAGTTAAATGAGATTGTCCGCATCGTTTATTGCGGGCAGGAGCTGAACTGGTGAAAATAAGACTGCAATCTGAGGTTATCTCGCTAAAATCCGATTGATTTCAGCAGATAACCTCTTTTTTCTGATTCCCTTATTAATTCACTTTTTATCCTATAGAAAAGTAGGGTCTTCCATAAATAAATTTATTTTCTTCTATGCTGCTTCCTCTTTTTCAGCTTGTCTCAGACGCCTTTGTTTTTTCAGATAATGTTTCATCATCCTGGTTATATTTTTTGCTGCTTGCACCAAAAAATATAAAGCCTTTTTCGGCATGGCATCGTAATATTTTTTAGAACTACCGCGCAAATTTTTGGATTTCCTAAATAGAAATATTTGAATTTCTGGTGACAGACATCATTTTTTTGTATACCGTCTGGCAAAGTTTTTTATGTTTTCTTTGCAATTTCTGTAGTATAATAGTTTTATGAATTACTGGTTACTATAAAACAGAGGAGGACGATTATGTGGGTGAATTGTCTGGCTGTTGGAATGGGTGGATTTTGCGGTGCAGTTTTCCGTTATCTGCTGGGTTTTATTCCGGGCTATTATTATCTTGATTTTCCACTGGGTACCATGCTGATCAATCTGGCAGGCGCCTTTTGCATTGGGATGCTCGCCGGGCTCATACCTGCAGGTTTATTATCGAGCCAGCAGCAGTTATTTTTAAAGACGGGGCTATGCGGTGGTTTTACCACATTCTCCACTTTTTCGCTGGAAACTTTGAACCTGCTGGAGCAGGGGCATGTTCTGGAGGCTGGCAGTTATGTATTTTGCAGCGTCGTGCTCTGTGTTATCGGTGTCTTTTTCGGCAAACTGCTGGCTATGCGGCTGTTTGTCTGAAATTTATAAAAAGTAAAAGGATTCAAAAAGAGAGGTGACTGTAAAAGCGATCATGCGATGCTCAAAAGCATTGAGCATCGTCGGAACATGTCGATATATCATTGAGATAAATGAAAATAAACGAACAAAAGAAAGTATTTCTCTGGCCTGATATTGCAGAAAAAACAGTGTCATGCAGGCAAAGAACAATAAATCACAAGGTTACAAAGATAGAATAAAAATGAAAGTATATCCACAATGGATAATTGTCAACAGCAGGAGGACGCCTGTAATGCGCTATTTTAAGCCAAAAATGCGGTTAAGTGAAAAAATGTACGAAAATTTCAACATCTATTATTGATAAGATTTATTGCAAAATGCATATAAAATGCTTTCATTTTGGGTAAAAATGCGTTTTAATAAAGACAAGGGTTTTACTGATAGTGCGGTGGATACGGAGCACTCTATAAGGAGTGGAGTATTTCACAAATTCACAAAGTACAATGTATTTTGTAAATTAGTATAACGTATACACCGGCTATTTTTAAAGTTTTATCATTTTAATTTAAGGGAGGACAAGAATATGGCTTGTACATGTGGCGGACACAATGAAGCATTATTTGCACAGCTTGACAAAGTGATTGAGCAGCATAAAGATCAAAGAGGCAGCTTGATCAGCGTACTGCATAAAGCACAGGGGATTTTCGGCTATTTGCCAGAAGAAGTCCAGGCTTATATTGCAGAAAAAATGGATATTCCTTTGAGTGAAATTTATGGGGTAGTGACTTTCTACGCATTATTCACAATGAACAAAAAAGGGAAATATACCTTTAATGTCTGTCTTGGAACTGCCTGCTATGTAAAAGGCTCTGGCAAGCTGTTAGAAAAACTGCAGGAAGAACTGGGCATCGGTGTGGGCGAAACCACCGAAGACGGTCTGTTCAGTATTGAATGTTGCCGTTGCGTAGGGGCCTGCGGTCTGGCTCCGGTTATTACGATCAATGATAAGGTACATGGACATCTGGTACCAGAAGATATTCCAGCGCTGATTGCAGAAATCAAAGCTGCAGAAGCTGCTGAACAGAACTAACAGGAGGTGTGGGAGAATGAGTAGAATTGCAAGTTTTGAAGAATTAAAAGCATTACAGGTTGCAGAACGCGAAAAGATCTGTGTGCGTGATGGTCAGGCTCCAACGCCTGCCAATCTGGCAAAACATCATGTTTTAATCTGTGCCGGTACCGGTTGCAGCTCCTCCAACAGTAATGAAGTGAGAGAAGCACTGGAAAAACAGCTGGCAGAAGCTGGTCTGGATACAGAAATCGATGTTGTAAAAACCGGTTGTTTCGGTTTCTGCAGCTTAGGGCCAATCATGGTAATTTATCCGGAAGGTACCTTCTATCACCATGTAAAAGTGGAAGACGTACCGGAAATCATCGAAAGCCACTTAAAAGGTGGACAGTTAGTAGAACGGCTGTTGTATGATATCCCTGGACAGAACAAAAAAGCTCCGGATATGAGCCATATCCCATTCTTCCAGAAACAGAAACGTGTTGCGCTGCGTAACTGCAGTACCATGAACCCAGAAGATATTAACGAAGCAATCGCACATAATGCTTACCAGGGCTTAGGAAGAGCACTGACCACAATGACACCGGCTGAAGTAATTGCCGAAGTAGAAAAATCCGGCATCCGCGGCCGTGGTGGTGCAGGCTTCCCAACGGGTAAAAAATGGAAATTTGCAGCAGGCTATCAGTCTGATGAAAAATATGTAGTAGTAAATGCCGATGAAGGTGACGCAGGTGCATTCATGGACCGTTCCGTTCTGGAAGGCGACCCACACAGCATTCTG
>CAMFFG010000144.1 GCA_945949655.1 uncultured Peptococcaceae bacterium | reverse complement strand
ACGCCCGATGAACTGGAAGACGCCATTTACTACAATCAGATTCTGGCTGGGGTGATCATCCCCAGGGATTTTTCAAAAGATGTGACTGCAGGCAAGTCTCCCACGGTGCTGATCGTATATGACGGCTGCCAGATGTCGGCGGTGGGGATCAGTAAGGTGAAGTTGAATGAGGTCATGATGACCATCAAAGCAGCGGCCTCGATTCAGGTGATGGAAGCCAGGCTGAATCTGCAGCCCGATGAGGCTCTGCTCTATGCCCAGCCTATCAGCACCACGTATCGTTATCTAGGAAACCCGGAGCGCTCTATCGGAAATTATGTGCTGCCCTGTACCATAGCCAGCATCGTACAGCTGTCGGCATATCTGTTTGTGGTGGAGGCCATTCGCAAGGAAGAAAATGAGACGGTGCATCCGCTGGTATACAGTCTGATAGGTACAGTGGTCGCTACCATGACGCTGCTGGTCTGCATCTGGTTTATGCACACATATTTTACGCTGCCCATGAACGGTTCTTGGTGGGCGGTCTTATGTCTGAGCCTTCTGAACATGTTTGGCATCTGTAATCTAGCCGCTATCGTGCGTATTCTGGCACCACGTAAGCTGATGGCAGAGATGAGTGCAGTGATTATCATGGCAATGCTGCTGTTTAGCGGCGCAACCTTTCCGGCCATTGCCATGCCGCGGTTTTTCCAGTGGATTGCTGCCATTCTGCCCTTTACCTATTTTGCAATACCGCTGCGGGATGTGCTGCTTTTGGGCAAAAATGCAGCAGATGTTATGACTTGTCTGCAATGGTTGTTCTGGTTTGCCGCCGGGACAGCGGTTCTGGTGACTCTGCTGTGGCTTTTGCATCATATGCGTTGTATCAGAAAAAAGCGGAAGCAGAACACAGGAACAGATAACTGTCTGGATCATCAGCCAGAACAGGAGGTGCTACCGTTATGCTGATAAAATGGTTAAAAAAAGATGTAATTGCAATTGCGGTACTGGTTGTTATGCCGCTGATTCTGCCCTGCCTGTTCAGCTGGCTTCTGGGAAATCTTTATGTGGAGCAGATCCCTTTTGGCGTGGTGGATCTGGATAACTCGGCGTTGTCCCGCCAGATCATTCGCGGCATGGAGGACCATCCCGGGCTGGATGTAGTGTTTGTAGAAAATCAGCATACACTGGAAGAACAGATTTACAGTAAAAATCTGTATGGCGGGATGGTGATTCCCACCGATTTTTATAAGAATCTAACGGGGAAACATCCCAAAGATTTACTGACGCTGATCGATGGTACCAATACTCTGATTGCCAGCAATACCATGGGCTATGTTTCTGCGGTCACCAATACATACGGGGCTGGTGTGATGCTTTCGCTGCTGGAGGCCCAGGGTATGACAGCGCCAGTGGCCACGCATACCTATAATACCTTTCAGTATGTGGAGCGAACACTGTATGACCCTTACCTGAGTTATATGAGTTTTTTGCTGTATTTTGTCATGCCGTATGTTATGCAGATTGGATTTGTTGGGGTTTTTACGGTACCGTTGTTTGCTGCGCTGCGGCTGGATATTCAGCATGGTGGCTGGCGTACGCTGAGACCTTTGCTGATGACAGAAATTCTGGTTCGGTGTTTTTTTGTCTATTTTTGCAGCGCGATTGCCAGCTGGACCGGTTTCTGCCTGGCCGATCACTTCTTTGGGCTGCCGTTGCGAGGCACTATGGCCAACTATTTTATTCTGCTGGGTGCCTTTGAACTGGCCCTTTTGGCAATATCCATGTTTCTGGGCACACTGCTGAAACCACAGCATTGCCATTACGTACTGGATTGTCTGATTGTCCTTGGTATGGTGATTTTTATGACCAGTGGCGCGGTATGGCTACCCTATTTAATGCCGGAAGGAATGCATCAGGTGGTAGGCTGTATCTGGCCATTCTCCCATGTGGCGCTCTCCTTCAAATATTTGAACATGAAAGGCGCCGGGCTGGATATCCTGATGCCAGCCATTCTGAATTGCCTGAGATACGCTGCTTTCTGGGGCTGTGCTGCCATCGCTGTCACAGGGCTGCAGCGACTGTGGTATCTGCTGCGGCATCGGGATGAAACTGATTCTGCCACAGTTTCGCAAACGTGATCGATGTAACAGAACGAAAATACGATCAGGCATGATAAAAGATATAATAGCAGACATGGTTTCCCGCACCATGTCTGCTATATTTTTTTGTCTATGGAGGGATCGGCGAAGATAACTGGCAGACCCAGCTTTTTCTGCGCCTGCTGTGCCACCGGTGTATTGCCGCTTTTGGTGTAAAAATTGCAGGAACTGTGATTTTATCATTGCAATTATACGCAAAATTAGGCATAATAAATATAATACGAATTTTGAATTACCGGTATTTGGAGCGTTTTTTCGGCAAATACGCAGAGGAGGAAATGGTTATGTTAATTGTTACGACCGACACGATTCCCGGCATGGAGATCGTTGAAGTAAAGGGTTTATGCAAAGGCAGTACCGTACGCAGCAAAAATGTCGGCAGCGATATCGGTTCATCCTTAAAAGGGCTGGTTGGCGGCGAGCTGAACAGCTATAGCGATATGCTGACTGAAGCGCGGCAGATCGCCATTGGCCGTATGGTGGAAGATGCAGAAGCACAGGGCGCCAATGCGGTGGTTGCCATGCGTCTGGGTTCTGCAGCGGTGATGTCCGGTGCGGCAGAAATCGTTGCTTATGGTACAGCAGTTGTTGTGAAATAAAAATCAGGAGTGAGATAGCATTATGTTAGAATCGATTGAATTTCTTATTTCTCTTGCCTTGTGTCTGATTTATATTGCAGTTCCAGTGGGTCTGATTGGCGGCGTTTGCTATTTCTTCGGTCAGAGACGGCAGGAGAAAAAGCTGGAAGCCACCAAAGATTACAGCCGGTATTGATATGATGACCGCTGTGAGAGAACGGCCGGACTGGGACCATTATTTTATGGAGATCACCTCGGTGGTGGCTAAGCGATCCACCTGCCTGCGCCGCCAGATCGGGGCAATTCTGGTCAAGGAAAAACATATTCTGGCCACCGGGTATAATGGTGCGCCGAAAGGACTGGCCCACTGCGTGGAAACAGGCTGTCTGCGTCAGCAGTTGGGGATCCCTTCCGGGGAGCGCCATGAGCTCTGCCGTGCGCTGCATGCAGAGCAAAACGCGATCATTCAGGCAGCCAATCTGGGTGTCTCGATCCAGGACAGCACGCTGTATTCCACTACGGCGCCCTGCTCACTGTGCGCGAAAATGCTGATCAACGCCGGCGTGGTGCGGGTGGTGTTTTCCGGAGAATACCCGGATGAGCGGGCCATGGATTTTTTCCGTGAAGCCGGTGTTGTGGTGGAACAGTTAAAGCTGGAAAATAATGAAGTTTAGGATGACAAAACGATGAAAAAAATAATGTGTGTATTTGGAACACGGCCGGAAGCCATAAAGATGGCTCCGGTGGTGAAGGCCATTGAGCAGGATGAGAATCTGCAGAGTATCGTGGCGGTTACGGCACAGCATCGTGAAATGCTGGATCAGGTGCTGCAGTTGTTTCATATCGTGCCTGATTATGATCTGAACCTGATGAAACAGGGACAGACGCTGACTGATATTACCGCTGGCGTATTGCACGGGCTGGAGGATATTTTAAAGAAAGAGAAGCCGGATCTGGTGCTGGTGCATGGTGATACCACCACCACATTTGCGGCGACGCTGGCTGCTTTTTATCAGCAGATCCCGGTGGGTCATGTGGAAGCAGGGCTGCGCTCCGGCAATATGTATTCCCCTTATCCGGAAGAAGCCAACCGCAAACTGACTGGTGTGATGGCAACGCTGCACTTTTCGCCCACACCGGAAGCGCGGCAGAACCTGCTGCGGGAAAACGCTGATGATGCCCGCATTTTTGTGACGGGCAATACCGTGATCGATGCGTTGCTGACCACCGTAAAGCCCCAGTATCAGTTTGAGGATGCTGCATTGCACGGGCTGATGGAACAGCCGGGGAAAAAGGTGCTGATCACTGCGCACCGGCGGGAAAACCAGGGAGAACCGATGGCGCATATTTTTCAGGCGGTGCGCCGTCTGCATGAGACTTTACCGGAGGTGCAGTTTATTTTCCCCATTCATAAAAATCCAAAAGTACGGGAACTGGCCACACAGATTCTGGGCGGGCTGGACCGGGTGCACATGATCGAACCGCTGGATTATGAGCCTTTTGCCAATGGCATGGCTCGGGTGGATCTGATTCTGACCGATTCGGGCGGTCTGCAGGAGGAAGCACCTGCGCTGGGCAAACCGGTGCTGGTATTGCGGGATACCACCGAGCGGCCAGAGGCTGTGACAGCCGGCACGGTAGCGCTGGTGGGCACCGATGACGACCTGATCTATGATACCGCCTATACACTGCTGACCGATGAGGCGGCTTATCATAAGATGGCCAATGCCGTA
>CAMFFG010000143.1 GCA_945949655.1 uncultured Peptococcaceae bacterium | reverse complement strand
AGCAGTACATCTAAATCCTCGGCAATAAACAATACCGCCGTGCCTTTTTTCTTTTCTTCATTCAGAAGATCATAAATCTTATGGCAGGTGTTGATATCCAGCCCACGCACCGGATAAGCCGTGATCAGCACTTCCGGTTCACTATCCAGTTCGCGGCCCAGCAGAACCTTCTGAATATTGCCGCCGGACAGATTTTTAACCGGATACCGACTGACACCCGGCGTGGAGATCTCCAGCTTTTCCTTGATCTCTTCTGCCTTTTCCAGCGCAGGTTTTTTATTCAGAAACAGGCCTTTCTGGTCCTGATACTGCTTCAGCAGCAGATTATGCACCATATCCATGCCGCCCACCAGACCCATGCCCAGACGGTCCTCCGGCACAAAGCTCATGCTGATGCCTTTGCGGCGGATCTCTTTTGGATTTTTCCCTACAATGTTTTCCCCTCTGTAAATGATCTGGCCACTGCTTACTTTCTGCAACCCTGCAATGGCCTCACATAACTCCTTCTGGCCACTGCCGGCAATACCTGCCACGCTTAATATTTCACCGCTTCGCAAGGCAAAAGAAACATCATGCAGCGCAGGAGTGCCCTCCCGTTTCAGCACAGTCAGGTGCTGTACCTGAATCCGTTCTTCCCCTGGCTCCATGTTCACCCGCTCAATGGACAAATCCACTGAACGGCCCACCATCAGGTCTGTCAGTTCTTTGGGATTGGTATCCGCAGTCCGCAACGTCTGAATGGTCTCCCCTTTGCGCAGCACTGTAATTTTATCTGTGATCTCCATCACTTCGTTCATTTTATGACTGATAAAAATAACAGCGCAGCCCTCTGCTTTCATTTTGCGCATGATAGCAAACAGCTTGCGGGTCTCCTGCGGCGTTAATACCGCTGTCGGTTCATCCAGAATCAGAATGCGGGCGCCGCGGTATAACACTTTCAGAATCTCCAGATTCTGCTTTTCTCCCACTGACATATCGGCAACCTTTTTATGTAGATCCACATCCAGCTCAAACTGCTGTGCCAGTTCAGCAATCTTACGTGTTTCATCCTTCCGGAAGAAAAAGCCTTTCTCTCCCAGAATCACATTTTCTTCCGCTGTCATCACATCAATCAATTTGAAATGCTGATGTACCATACCGATCCCAGCAGCAATAGAATCCTTCGGGGCAGAGAAATGTACCTCTTTTCCTTCGATAAAAATAGAACCGCTGTCAGGGAGATAAATCCCTGACAGCATGTTCATTAAGGTACTTTTCCCGGCTCCATTCTCACCCAGCAACGCATGAATCTCGCCTTTTTCCACGCTGAAATTCACATTGTTGTTGGCCATAACCTTGCCAAATGTCTTGACAATATTTTTCATTGAGATATAAGCCGTATGATCCATTCTTTTTCCCCTGTATTCTCACATGTTATTTCGCGCCAATTTCGCCAATAACGCCTTCCACAAACCACATCATGCTCAGCAGTTCTTCGTCAGACAGTTTCTGTCCTTCGGCAACTTTTACCTCACCGTTCTGGTCTTTGATCTCGCCTGTAAATACATCAAATTCACCGTTGACGATTTTTTCTCTGGCTTCGTTTACAGCAGCTTTTGTTTCTTCCGATACGCAGTCACCAAAGTCGGAAATATCCACTACGCCGTCAGCAATGCCGCCCCAGTAAACAGATGGTGCCCAGGTACCGTCCACAACGGCCTGTACCTGTTCGGTGTACAGTGCGCCCAGATGCCATACCGGAGAAGCGATGAACCCTTCCGGATTAGCTTCCCGCATGTCCTTGTTATAGCCAACAGAGAAAGCGCCGCGGTCAGCAGCAGCCTGCTGCGCAGCTGTGGTATCCTGATGCTGGGCAATGGTATCTACGCCTGCATCCAGCAGAGATTCAGCAGCCTGTTTTTCTACAGCAGGATCATACCAGGTGTTGGTCCATACCACCTGTACCGTAGCATCTGGATTTACAGAACGCACACCCAGGGTGAAGGCATTGATCCCGCGAATAACTTCCGGTGTCTGCATCGCTGCCACATAACCGATTTTGTTGTTCTGAGTGGTCAGACCTGCTGCGATCCCGGTCAGATATCTTGGCTGATACATTCTACCAAAGTAGTTGCCGTAGTTATCGCCCAGAATGCTGCCAGAGAAATGCATGAATTTTACATCCGGATTGGCTTCTGCAACTTTTTTCATGTAATCCTGGTAGTTGTAGCTGTTGGCAAAAATAATGTTCGCGCCCTGGTCAATCATTTCATTCATGACATTTTCCACGGTTTGGTCTTCCGGAACATCTTCCCGTACCAGGGTTTCCACTTTGTCTTCCCCGATATTTGCCAGCATTTCCTGACGGCCTTCGTCATGTACCTGCGAATAACCGCCGTCATTGGCCGAGCCAATGTAAATAAAACCTGCTTTTACTTTTTCGCCGGACTGGCTGTCTGCTTTTTTATCCGCATCGCCAGAACCGCCGCAGCCAGCCAGTAAAATACTCAGTGTAAATACCAGCAGTACTGCCAGACTTGCCTTTTTCAAGCCTTTTTTCATCTTTTAACGCCCCCAAAATATTTTTTTACAGTATGATGCTTCTGCAATAGAATCCATACCGTATATCTAAAAATATTCTACCCGATGGCCTATTTTTCGTCAAGAAGATGTAGATAGATTCACATCCTTTATAAAAAAGAATGTGCAGTTTTCCTGCAGAAAAACCGCACATTCTTTCCTGATTTTATGATCCTGACTACATCTGTTCCAGATACAGTTCTTTCATTCTGTCCAGATCACCATCGGTCAGACCCAGACCTTTTTTCAGATAGCCTTCGGTGCCGTCCCATGCTTTGTCAATTTCATCAAAGAAAGCAGCCAGATATTCTTCATGCACTTTGGTCAGTGCCTCAAACATTTTCAGCTGTTCCGGCGGTAACTGCACATTTGTCTGACCCATGTTCAATTTATCGGTGGAAAGCCGATTTTCATTGCTCAGCAGATAGTCAGCCATAATGGTTTCCCGCGGAACACCCAGCGCCAGCAGCAGTGTGGCAGAGCCAACACCAACCCGGTCTTTCCCTGCTGTGCAGTGCTGCACCATTGGCACCTGGGCCGGATCCAGCGCAATCTGGACCACTTCCCGATAAATCTCGTTACAATGCGGATGGTTGCCCAGCGTCCGATTGATCGTAGTCAGCATATGAATGGCATCTTCCACTGTTTTTCTCTGAAATTGCGCCAGATCCAACACATTGGTAGCATTGCTTTCCTCAAATGGACGCAGATGCTGATACGAAACACCTGCAATTTCCCGGTCTGGATGCTCATTTTCTTCAAAACCGGAGCGATAGTCCACCACGGTCTTCAGCCCAATATGCTGTAAAAAAGCCACATCACGGTCGGTGATCCCGTCATGGGCTGCCGAGCGCAGCAATCTGCCCCATCTGGTGCGGCGGCCATCTTCTGTCAGGTAACCACCTAAATCACGGAAATTCACCAGACTGTCCATCGGGATCACTCGCTCAGCCGTGCGAATGCGTGCGCCATTTTCTGCCACCAGCAGAAAATAGGGGCGTTTTTCGGCCGAGACGGCAACCGTATACTGTTTCTCTGCTGTTTTTCCCAGTAAAGATGCAGAAGATTCCTGAAAATCAGGATCTTCGTCCATATAGATCGCTACGGTACCTAAATTGTCTCCTTCCCATGTAATACATAAATCTTCCTGCTGTCGCTGTACAGCAGCCTGCTGAAATCCTTCCATACAAGCACATCCTTTCGTCTGCATCAGACATTCATAAAAAATATTTAGTTGTATTATATCATATCATTCAGGTTAGCGCGACTATGTTCTGTTTCAAAAGTTTTTTTCTACGCTCTCTTTTTGCCACAACCATATTTTGTAGCTTTTTCACCCACAAACCAAGCACTGTTCCTGCACTATTCCGATAAAAAGAAGAGCCGGATACTGCACAGCTCTTCTTACAACAATCGATTCATAAAAACCTGTTTTATTCCGTCAGTGGAATGATCATCGTTTTCTCCAGCTTCCGGGATGGCGCCCATTCCACTGTAAATGTGACAGGCCCATTTTCATAGCCCTGAATGATAAACTGATTGTAAAAGTGATAGAATCCATTGTTGGCTTCCTGCTGATCAAAGCTGCTGCCCGATCCCATCCGATCCCATTCCCGCTCTGTACCATTGCTGTCCAGGTAGGTGCTGCCGAACACATTACCATATACCACAGAATCGGTACTGTCTATGGTAAATTCCAGAAACAGTCCGCTATCACAGGGGACGGCCTGGGTCAGATGGATATAATCAGGCAGATTGGTGAACGTACCATTGCTATAATCATAGGTGACCTGCTGGGTGTCTTTCGGCACCAGACTGTACTGTTCGATTACCAGCTGATACACCGTTTCCTCGGCAAACCAGCTGCTGTCCAGCCACACCTGCCGCGGCTCTCCCAGTATACCGATACCTGAAATACCATTGCTG
>CAMFFG010000142.1 GCA_945949655.1 uncultured Peptococcaceae bacterium | reverse complement strand
CAGGCCATCAAAAACAAAAGTGGAATCAGGAGCAATGAGATAGCACTTCGGGACTGTCGGTTGATCTGCTCCAGCTTTTCCATTTGGTCCGGTTCCATTACCGGCGGATTTTTCTGTGCCGAGCAGAAAATATCAGCTCCCACCCAACTATCGACCTTCTGCCAATCTCCGGCTATCTGCCTTTGCTGGTCCGCCTCCTGCTGTTCTGTCGTCCATTTTGTATGATATACCACCTCATACTGTAACCGCTGTGGCTGTTTCCGGCGGTAACGCCATAAATTTCTGTTTCTGATGCTATCTAGTTGCCAACCCTGCTCCGCCATTTTCTGCAGATACTGCTCGATCTGCGCATATTCATAGTGCAGAAAAAAATGCAGCTGGTATCTGTAATTTCCCATAAGCGTCTCCTCTATCATCCTACTCGCAAACAAAATAATCTGAATTATCTTATTTTACTATACAATAGATCTCACTTGCCTGCAATCCATTTGGCAGGAACGCCTCCCAAAACAACAGAATCAGCATCGATCCTGAAAGGATAAACCACTATGAATTTGCAAATTTCCGGCGAAAATTATCTGAAAACCATTTTGCTGTTACAGCACCAACAGGGATATGTCCGTGCCATCGATATTGCCAATACCATGCAATATACTGGTGCCAGTGGCCTTCTTTGCGCAAGGGAGCCTCCGTGATGTTGCCATGCCGGGCGCACATCACGACCCATTTATTCTGTTAGCAGACCACCCAGCCCCAGCAGGATGCCTGCCATCACCAGCCAACTGAGGGAAATGACTGGCAGTGCCATCTTCCATAGCTGACTGGACTGAACCGATGCGTTGCCATGCAACAGTGCAGCACTGGTGCTGGCCGATGGTGCCAGCAATCCCAGATGGATGGAGAGCACCACCAGCATGGCGGCGGGCTGCGGTACTATGCCAGCGCTGGCACAATAGGTGCAGAGGACGGGCATCAGCGAAACACCCACAGCACCTACATTGATCACATTGGCCAGCAGCAATGCAACCAAACCAATGGTCAGCAAAAATACAGCGGAGGAATGTCCGTCAAACAAGGGCTGCAATAGTACCAACAAGGCTGCTGTGATGCCGCTCTCCGGCGCATTCATGGCCGCAGACAACGGCTGCACCACAGCCAGCAGCAAAATGATGCCCCACGCGACGCCCTCCTGAACCATAGCACCAAAACGCAGTAATGGTACTCCATCTACCTTGATGGCGCACAGGATGGTCACCACGACCATACAAATGCCCGTATTGCCAAGCTTGCGCAACAAAATGGCCAGCAAATTGCTGGACGGAAGGATGCTGGGCAAAATAAGCAGCATGACCAGTAAGACCAGAAACCCCAGCATAATCTTCTGCTGTCGCGTCATGTTCCTCCCGTCAGTGCCCAATGCTTCTGGGCGCAAATTGCATAACGCTGACACATCAGGACGCATGACGAAACGCATCATCAGCACCAGAATGGTGATACCGGATGCACAGCACACAACGGCCAGCAGCATATACGGCACCATGGGAATGTGACTGCCCGATAGGCCTTCAAAGACGCTCAACACCGTCAGCGGAAGCTGTTTGAATGGCACCATCGCCATCCCAAACTGTGCCGCAAATACAACACCAAAGAGCATCAGGCGAGGATAGGCGTCTTCCCGCTGATAGCCGCACACCTCACAGATGCCGTACAGGATATTCCAGCCGATCAGAATGGCAGGCGATGAACTGGTGAGCCCGCTTAACCCTGCAATGGAAAGCAGAAACACAAAGGTAAACAGCCAGGGCCGTCCCACCAGAATTTTCCGGCTGATCATCCACAGCGATAAATATTTTGCCACGCCATACGCATTGATGGCAGCGCAGAACGTAAAAATAAACAGCATCATCACAACAACGGGGTCGCCAAAGCTCTGATGCCATAGTTCCGCCGGCTTCATGCCGCCCACCAGCAACAGGGCCAGCAACCCGGCCAGACTAGGCCAAATATTGCCCACAAAAATCCAGCCATACAACAAGCCAAGAAAGATCCCCAATACCTTCATGCCAAACGCTGTCAACGGCGCAAAGGCCGGTAATTGCCCAAAGCCAAACATCAAAAGCAGACAGAGCAAGGAATGTACCCCATCGAACCATGACCGCGTTTCCTGTTTTTTCATGCCATCACTCCTTTTCCAGTTTTATGCTCCACAAAAATAATGGCGGAATCACCCATATTCTGGAGGATTCCGCCTATGCTGCATGGTATGCAGTCAAGTCTTATTTTACTTTTTCACGCCATGCCAGTACTACTTCACCATCCGGTGTTTTGCGGATGGTCTGGAATTTATTATTTAATAGCGGATTGGTGTAGGTGTAATCGATGCGATGGTGCATCCCGCGGCTTTCTTTGCGGTTGCGGGAGGTGATGGCTACTGCTTCGGCCAGATCGATCAGGTCGAACAGCTCCATGGTACGCATCAACTGGTGGGCATCTTCACAGCCGATTTCTTTCTGGGCATAGCTTCTCAGATCGTTCAGATATTTGATGCCGGCCCGCATCATATCTTCGGAACGGTTTTTCAAGCCTACATAATCATTCATGATCACCTGCAGAGAAGAGTTGGCTTCCAGCCACTGGGCTCCATTGGAACGATTCATCAGCTGGTTGTAGAAGTCAGCCCGCTGTTGGATCAGCGGATGATCGCTGACATCGTATTCATCCACCGTTTTCACATATTCGGCTACCGATTCGCCGGCCACATCGCCCCATACCGAAGCACTGGTGATGTTGCCGCGCACATTGCCGCAGCAGATACCGGCCGCATAAAGCCCTGGCACGTTGGTGCTGGCATCCAGACCGATATCAATGCCGCGCTGCGCCAGCGAATAATCGTAGGTACCGAATTCGATCATACTCTTGTGGAGGTCGATGCCGCGCTGATCCAGATAATCAGTAATAGAATCAATGCCTTCACATTTAAACTGCTGATGCTGATAAGCATGGTCTTCTTCTGAATAACCGGTGCAGTTCATATAAGTCGGACCCTGGGCGCTTTCCAGACGGTCACCGAAGATACCTGGATAAATATCCATCATGGCATCACCGCGGGTACGGTCAGGTTTTTCACAGAATGGGCTGATGGAGTCGCCATTGATGTCAGACAGTACACCGAACCAGGTAGCTTTCCCGGAACGGGCAAAGCCTTTTACGCCAGCATGGCGATATGGCACATCAATGTTGACCAGCGCTGCACCTGCTCTGTAGGCGATGGCAGCACCGCCGGCAGCTGCCGGACAGCTGTGGGTGTTGAAGATGTACGCCGGGTTTACATTGGGATACATACGCATGGCCTGTGCGGTTGCGACCAGCACCGCTTTGGCCTGGAATACGATAATTTCCGGCACATCTTCCGCCAGACTGAACCCAACGGCACCTACCGCACGGCCTTCCTCGTTGGTCAGAATATCGTTGATAAACACTTTATTCATAATTTTGGCGCCGTTTTTGCGGGCTTCTTTGGTCAGGCACATTTTCTGGTTGTGGCCATCGTATTTCAGGTGATAGCACTGACGTTCCGGCATGGTGTGTCCTTCAAAATGGTATTCACCGGTTGGTTTCATATTGATGCCGTAGGATTCCCAACGTTCTACAATGCTCTTGGTGCGCAGCATCATTTTTTTCAGCATGGCTGGGTCCTGCCATGGGCCGCCTTCCATACCTTCGCCGATCTCGCTGATCACTTTCTGGAAATCATCACCGTGACATTCTGGAATATAGCACATAAAATGGTCATTGCCGCCGCAGCCAGAACCGGAACGTCTGGTATCAGCTTTTTCTGCTACCAGCACATCTACACCTAAGGCAGCTGCTGTGATGGCGGATTGTAACCCTGCTACCCCACCGCCGATGATCAGATAATCTGTTTTCACAATTTCATTCCGCACTTTTACTTCCATTATTCTGCACCTCTTTCTCCGGCTGTTTTTTCCGGGATTTCCATGGCAAACATCATATGAGACAGTGGATACCGCATGGTGATAGCACCTTTGGGGCAGTCCTTCACGCAGGCACGACAGTGCCAGCATTCATAAGGATATTTCACAACAACATGTTTCTTGCCAGCTTCATCCTGCTGGAACCGGATGACATCTAACGGACAGATCTGGGCACAGGTGCCGCATTCAACACATTTCTCTTTATCAATTACTGGTGGCATACGCCAACACCTCTTTCATTCAAATATTTTCTGTATGTTTTGTTCTGAGCCAGTCAGACCGAAGTGCTTCTACCCGACCAGAACCCATTATTTCTTACTAGAACAGAATGCTTCCCAGCGCTACCGTAATAACCGCAATAGCCAGCCAGGACACTACAATCACCACTGGCGCCGTCTTCCAGATAGCAGCGGTATCGCACCACTCATTGCCGTGCAACAGCGCAGCACTGGAGCTGGCAGCTGGCGTCAGGAATGCCAGATGAGATCGGAAGAGCGTCGTGTAGGGCAAG
>CAMFFG010000141.1 GCA_945949655.1 uncultured Peptococcaceae bacterium | reverse complement strand
CTGGCCGAGCAGCAGAGTCAGGTTTTACATCAGCTGGAAGAACAGCTGCAGCAGACAGAACAGTCAGAAGAGCAGCACAAACATGCTGTGTTTGCCATGATGCAGGAGCAGGCACGCAATCACAATGCGCTGCAACGCCTGGAGCAGGAGCTTTCCGGCGGGGATCGCGGCAGAGAAAAAACAGAGCAGAAGCTGGCAGAACTGGAGCAGATGCTGCAACAGCAGTATCAGTACCGCGCCGATCTACAAGCGCAGATGGAGGAACAGCAGGCTTTGCAGCAGAAGCAGGAAGGGGAGGAACGCAAACGCCAGCAATTCCTGATGCGCCAGCAGCTGAACGAAACCCAGGCCAGCTGGCAGGAGACACAATCCAAAGCCAAGGCGCTGAAAGAGCTGGAGGAAAGCGGCGAAGGCTACCAGTACGGCGTCAAGTCGGTGCTGGAGCAGAAGCATCGCGGAAAGCTGCAGGGCATTCTGGGCACGGTCAGTCAGCTGATCACGGTGCCGCAGCATCTGGAAAAAGCCATTGAGACCACTATGGGGGTCAGCCTGCAGAATCTGGTCACCGAGGATGACAAACAGGCCCAGGAAGCCATCCGCTATCTGAAAGAACACAAAAAAGGGCGAGCTACCTTTCTGCCGTTAAATACGGTGAAGGGGCAGCGGGCCGAGGAAGATCTCAGCAAGGAGGAGCATGTGCTGGGTCTGGCGGTGGATCTGATCGAATTTGATAAAACGTACGAAAAAATTATGCTGCATCTTCTGGGCAAGGTCTGGGTTGTGCAGGATCTGCCATCGGCTGTGGCCATCGGTAAAAAGCGGGGATTCAACCATCGCATGGTGACGCTGGACGGGGAGCTGGTAACACCGGGCGGTGCTTTGACCGGCGGGAATCACGAAAAAGAGCGGGGTGGACTGCTGGCCCGCAAACGGCAGGTCGCCGAGCTGGAGGAAAGAGCCCGACAGCTGGAAGCACAGATGGAACAGCAGAATCAGGATCTGGATATTTACTATGCCCAGACCGGTGAAAAAAAAGCTGTCATCGTTACCCTGCGCAGTCAGGATGAAGACCTGATCCGCAGAGCGGCACAACTGGAACAGCAGCTTCGACAGCAGGAGCGGGAAGAAAAACGCCTGCGCAGCGAGCGGGATCTGGAGCAGTTTCAGCTACAAGAGCAGGATAAGCAGCACGAGGAGCAGAAACTAGCGTTGCAGCAGGAAAAAACACTGCAGCAGGAGTTGGAACAGCGGGAAAAAGCACTGAGCCAGCAGGGCGGGATGCTGAAAGAACAGCTGCAGCATTTGCAGCAGTGCCAGAAAGAGGCCCAGAACGCCTATAATCAGAACGAGATTCAGCTGGCGACAGCGCAGCAGCGCTGGGAGATGCTGCGACAGCAGTCGGCAGCAGAGCGGGAGCGGTATCAGCTTTTGCAGCACAATTTAGAGAGCAGGAACCAGGAGCTGACTCAGCAGGAGCAGAAACAGAAGCAATATGAGCAGCTGATCGCGGAAAACCGGCAGTCGATCCAGCAGGAACAGGCTCAGCTGTCGGAGCAGAACCAGCAGCTGACCGTTTACAGAACCAGACGGCTGGAACAGCAGGAGCGCATTGGTCAGCTGGAAGATGGTGTGCGGCAGAAGCGACAGCGCAATGAACAGCTGCGGGAGCAGAAATATCAGCTGGAATTAAAACTGAACAAGATACAGGGTTATCTGTCTGCCGGGTACCGCCGTCTGGCACAGAACTTTGACAGCACCTACGAGGAAGCACAGCAGCAGGCCGTGGTGCTGGAAAATATTCCGCAGACACAGAAACAGATTCAGCAGCTGAAAGGCCAGCTGAACCAGCTGGGTGAGATCAACTTTACTGCAATTGAAGAATTTGAGCAGGTGAAGCAGCGATTGGAATTTTTGAAAACGCAGGTGGGCGATCTGCAGGAGGCCCGGCAGTCCCTGAACAAAGTGATTCAGGAGATGGAAAAGATCATGGCGCAAAAGTTTGCTGAGACGTATCAGGAGGTCAACGCCCGTTTCAGCGAAGTATTCTGTTCCATGTTCGGTGGTGGACAAGCCCATCTGGAGCTGTCCGATCCGGAAGATTACCTGCTGACTGGCATCGAGATCGTCGCCCAGCCGCCAGGAAAAAAGGAGCAGGTACTGACCTTGCTCTCCGGCGGGGAGCGGGCCATGACAGCCATTGCGTTGCTGTTTTCCCTGCTGACGGTAAAACCCAGCCCGTTCTGTATTCTGGATGAGATCGAATCGGCGCTGGACGATGTCAATATAGACCGCTTTGCCCGTTTTATCCGGCAGTATGCGGAAAAAACACAGTTTATCATTATTTCCCACCGCAAGGGAACCATGGAGGCTGCCGATGTGCTCTATGGCGTTGCTATGGAAAACAAAGGGGTATCCCGGCTGATGTCGGTAAAAGTCAGCGATTATACCTGAGACGGTGGGCAATCAGCAACAATAGGGCAATTCTGGGCAACAGACGCTAGATAGAAAGAAAAAACGGAGGTCGTAATATGGGACTGTTTTCAAAATTAACCGATAGTTTATCCAAAACACGAAAAGGGTTTGTGGAAAAAATCTTTGATGCCTTTACCGGCAAAGAAATCGATGACGATCTGTACGATGAGCTGGAAGAACTGCTGATCCAGGGCGACGTGGGCGTCAACACAGCGGTAGACCTGGTGGAACGGCTGCGGGAACGGGAAAAAACCGACAAGCTCAAATATGCGGAGCAGCTGCGAGATGCGCTGGTGGACGAGATCGCCAAAATCATGGGCGACGAGGTTGCCACGCTGGATCTATCCGATGATACGCTGAACATTATTCTGATGGTAGGGGTAAATGGCGTAGGCAAAACCACCAGTATTGGCAAGCTGGCCTATCTGCTGAAACAGCAGGGCCACAAGGTGATTCTGGGCGCTGGCGACACCTTCCGGGCCGCTGCAGCAGAGCAGTTGAAAGTGTGGGGCGACCGGGTTGGCTGTGATGTCATCAGCCATCAGGAAGGCGCCGACCCTGCTGCGGTGGTGTTTGACGCCATTGCAGCCGCCAAATCCAGAAAATGCGATGTGCTGATCGTGGATACAGCCGGTCGCTTGCAGAACAAGTCCAACCTGATGAACGAGCTGAGCAAAATGCGCAAGGTGATCGACCGGGAAGCGCCGGGCTGCTTAAAAGAAGTGCTGCTGGTGCTGGACGCCACCACCGGGCAGAATGCCATCTCGCAGGCGAAAATTTTTGGCGACGCCACCGGCGTTACCGGTGTGATCCTGACCAAACTGGACGGCACCGCCAAAGGCGGCGTGGTCATCGGCATCCGCTCCGAATTTGATCTGCCGGTAAAACTGATCGGCACCGGGGAAGCCATCGACAATCTGGAATATTTTGATGCCAAAGCCTTCGGGGAAGCGCTGTTTGCCGGCGAAGACAGCCTGAAAGACAAAGTGGAGGATGCAGTGGACGAAATCCGGGCAGAACTTGCCGATGTCATCGAGGATGTGCAGGAAGACCTGGAAACCCTGCAGGCCGATATCACCGAGGAAGTGCAGGATACGCTGGAAGATCTGCAGGACACCCTGGAAGAAGTACAGGAAAAGGCAGAAGAAGCGCAGGAGAAAGTAGAAGAAAAAGTGGATGAGGCAAAAAAACGCAAGAAAGGTTTCTTCGGCTGGGGAGGTCGCAAATAAATGAACGAGAACAGAACCGCAAAACAGAAGATCTGGATTCGCAATACCCAGATTCTGCCCATGACCGGTGCACCGCTGTTTACCGGCGATATTCTGATCGAAGATGACCGCATTGCCGCGCTGGGTGAAGTTTCGGCTGCGAATGCAGAAGGCGCTGAAATCATCGACGGCAGACACACTGTGGCCATGCCCGGGCTGGTCAATACCCATACCCATGCAGCTATGACACTGCTGCGCAGCTATGCAGATGATATGGAGCTGATGCCCTGGCTCAACGATAAGATCTGGCCGGCAGAAGCAAAATTTGTCAACGAATATATCTACTGGGGTTCGGCCTTAGCTAGCGTGGAAATGATCCAGAGCGGCACTACCACCTTCGCTGATATGTATGACAGCATGCATGAGGTGGCAAAGGTGGTGGAAGAATCGGGTATGCGCGCCAATCTGAGCCGAGGCTGCGTGGTGTTCTCCGATCCGGAGCTGAAAAACATTCAGAAAAATGTGCGGCTGTATGAAAATTTTCATAACCAGGCCGACGGACGGCTGAAAGTATGGTTTGCGCCTCATGCGCCCTACACATGCCCGCCGGAATATCTGGAAAAGATCGTGCAGGCGGCCGCCGATTGCCATACCGGGATCCATGTGCATCTGGCAGAAACCCAGGACGAGCTGTGCCAGATCCGGGAAGGCTACGGCAAAACACCCACCGAATATCTGAACGATCTGGGCGTATTTGAGCTGCCGACCCTGGCGGCCCACAGCGTTTATCTGACCGATGGCGATATTGCCATCTTAAAGGAACACAATG
>CAMFFG010000140.1 GCA_945949655.1 uncultured Peptococcaceae bacterium | reverse complement strand
TGTGCTGGAAGGACATGTGAAGATACGGGTGGAAGCCCAGCTGCGCCTGATGAAAGCGGAACAAAAAGGCAGAACCGTGCAGCGCACAGCACTGCTGACCCAGCAGGTGCGGCGGGAACAGCTGGAAGCTGTGACCCTGCTGTACGATTTTAGCCGGGAGACCGGCAATGGATTTCTGTATCTGGAGGTAACGGCCCTGTCCAAAGAGGTGGTGCTGGAGCCGGGCTATTACGGCAGCCCTATACCAGATGCGCGCCTCAACCCCACAAAGCTGGCGGCTGTGATTTGCACCTATAAGCGGGAGGACTATGTAAAGCGCAATTTACAGCACTTAAACCAGAGTATTTTTGCGCAGCCCCAGCAAGAGATCGCCCGCTATCTGGATGTGTTTGTGGTGGATAACGGCAAAACACTGGACAGAGCGGTAATCGAGACAGAACAGATCCGTCTGTTTCCCAACAAAAACTGCGGCGGCAGCGGCGGATTTACCCGGGGCATCATAGAAGCCCTGCGCCGCAAAGGAGAATTCAGCCATGTACTGCTGATGGATGATGACATTCTGCTGGAAAGCAATGTGCTGATCAAAACCATCCGTTTTTTGCAGATCGTGCGGCCAGAGCATGCCGATTTAGCCATCGGCGGTAGCATGCTGCGGCTGAACAGAATGCAGATACAGCATGAAGCTGGCGGCAGATGGACCGGGTATCGGATCATTAATTATAATCACAATTTAGACCTCACAGAAAATATCTCTTTGCTGCAAAATGAAGCGTTGGAACCGCCACAGTATAATGCATGGTGGTACTGCTGTATTCCGCTGTGTCTGATAGATGAAAATAATCTGCCGTTGCCGTTTTTTATTAAGGTGGATGATATTGAATACGGTATGCGAATAACCAGAAAACTGCTGGTGATGAATGGCGTTGGAATCTGGCATGAGCCTTTTGAGAAAAAACAATCACCACAGCTGACTTACTATGACACACGCAACAAACTGGTAGTCAACACGCTGTATGAGGATCGACATCTTTTGTTAAAAAATTTACTGATCGTACTGCGATATATGGGGAAAAATCTGTTGCGTGGTTATCCGGAAATGGCTGAATTTGCAGTAATGGGATGCAGGGATTATTTAAAAGGCATTTCATATTTTAAAGAAATGGACTTAGAACAGCAGCATGAAATAATTCTTGTAAACTATAGAAAAATAAGTGCAGACAAGAAACATAGTGATTTTTATTATTGGATGACAGCTATATTACAGTATGTCGTATTATTTTTTAAAATGTCAATATCGTATAAATATTTGAAAGACGATTATGCTTGTAATATTGAAAAAATAAAATGTGTTGAGTATTGGAAAAAACAGTTGGAAATTTAAATTAAGGAAAAAACATCTGAAATAGGAGGGGAAAATGCCAAAAATTTCAGTAATCATGCCAGTCTATAATAATGAAAAATATTTAGCTGATAGTATAGAAAACATACTAAAACAAAGTTTTTCCGATTTTGAATTAATTTGTATTGATGATGGTTCAACAGATAAATCGCTAGATATTATGAAATTATATGCTTTGAAGGATAAAAGAATAGTTGTACTTTCTCAAAAAAATCAAGGTGTTGGTTACGCAAGAAATAAAGCAATACAGGCAGCAAAAGGTGAATGGCTTGCATTTTGTGATGGTGATGATTTAGTTCCGCAATCGGCCTATGAATATATGTATAAAGCATCTGCAGATGTTGATGTTGTAGTTGGAGAGTATATGGAGATTGATGACATGGGCAAAGAGTTGTATTTGAAATGCCGTCATAAACATAAAACCAACAATTTCTATGCAATATTTATGAGTCCGTGTGTCTGGAATAAATTAATTCGCCGAGATTTCTTATTGAAACATGAAATATTTTTTCCGGAGCTTTTACTTGGAGAAGATGTTGTTTTCTTGGGAGAAATAGCAAAGAACACACCACGCGTTAGGACGATAGGAAGATGTTGTTATAAGCACTGTAATAGATTTCAAACTAATTCGATATCGTTAACACATAAATATGATTATATACATTTTGAAGCCTATGTTCGTTGCCGAGTATTATTATTGGAAATATGTTGGGAAAATGCTCATATAAAAGAGGCGTATAATTATGTCTGTTATGAGATGATGATTCCTTTATTAGAATGTATTTACCGTATACAGGATTTTGAAGAAAAAAATAAAGCTTTTGAACTGTTGAAAAACTATCTAGAATATTTTGCTTGGAAGAATGAAGAAGAAAGATTTGTACAAATTTTCGGAGTATCCCATAAAAGGTTTGAAGAAATGGACGCTTATGAATATTTTACATCAACAAAGATATTTGACCATGCAGAAATTGTACTAAAACAGTATGAGGCAGGGACAATAGGGGCGAGCTATATAGTAAAGTATGCGAAAGCATGGCTTAAACATAAATTAAAAAGTAATGTAAAAGGGTTATTACGAGATAGCGAAAATGGAGTGTAAACAAATTGAGACAATTGATAAATAAATTTAAGCGATATCAATTTGTATTTACGGAATTGGTAAAAAGAGATTTTAAAGCAAAATATAAGCGTAGTGTGCTAGGTGTATTGTGGAGCATGTTGGCACCATTATTCACATTATTGATTATGAATTTTATGTTTGGAAACTTTTTTGGCCGCACTCAAGAGTATTATACAATTTATTTATTTTCAGGATGGCTAATATTTCAATATTATAATGATGCGACGAATGGTGGCATGAATGCTTTAATGGCAAATGCGTATATATTTTCTAAAGTTAAAGTTCCTAAATACTTATTTCTATTTTCAAGAATCACATCTAGTAGCATTAATTTTTTATTAACGTTACTTATTTATTTTGCATTTGTAATTGCATATAAATTGCCAATTACATGGAGATTTTTCACTTTGATTTTTCCGGTTATATGTATGTTTATATTGATTTTAGGGGTAGGCTTGATTCTTTCAGCCTTATTTGTATTTTTTAAAGACATACAATATTTATATACTGTGTTTACTACAGCTATTATGTATGCGACACCTATATTTTATACCACGGATATTTTAGGAGATAAAGCATGGATTTTTTATTTTAATCCACTATATTATTATGTAACATATTTTCGCAGCGTAGTAATTGATGGCATAATACCTAGTTTGAGATTTCATGTGATTATGTTATTACTTTCTTTATTGTTATTTGGCATAGGATGTTGGATGTATAAAAAATATAATTACAAATTCCTGTATTATGTATAGGAGCGATTAAATAATGATAGATGTAAACAATGTGTCAGTCCGTTATATCATGGGTGACTTTAAAGATATCGGCATAAAAGAATATCTGATCCGTAAAGTTAAGGGGCAAATGACAATAAAAGAATTCTGGGCCCTGCGGGATGTGAGCTTCCATGTGGACAAGGGAACTCTTTTGGGTATTATCGGATCTAATGGTTCGGGTAAATCTACAATATTGAAAGTGCTGGCCGGTATTATGCCACCCACGAAAGGCAGCATTACAGCCAATGGTTCAATTGCAGCGTTATTAGAACTAGGTGCCGGTTTTGATGGTAATTTAACAGTAAAAGAAAATGTATATCTGCGTGGTGCTTTATTAGGGTATACAAAAGAATTTGTTAATGAAGAATACGAACATATTATAGAGTTTTCCGAACTGCGGGAATTTGAGGAAGTGGCTTTTAAAAAGCTCTCCAGCGGTATGAAGAGCAAGCTGGCCTTCTCGCTGGCCAGCCGGGTAAACCCTGATATTCTGGTGCTGGATGAGGTGTTATCGGTAGGGGATATCGGTTTTCGCAAAAAAAGTGAGAAACGTATGCGGGAAATGATGAGCGGTGGTACCACCACCATACTGGTATCCCACTCCATGCAGCAGATCCGGGAGATGTGCACCCAGGTGGTATGGCTGGAAAAAGGCGAGATGCGTGGCATTGGCGATACCAAAACAATGTGTGATATGTATGAGAGATATATGAAGAAGTAGGGATAACCATGAAAATCGCGATTGCAGGAACAGGATATGTGGGTCTGGTGACAGCAGTATGCCTGGCGCACCATGGACATGATGTAACCTGTGTGGATGTGGACGAAAATAAAATAAAACTGATGCAGAGCGGCAAAAGCCCCATCTATGAGCTGGATCTGGAAGAACTGATGCAGCACAATGCGGAACGGCTCACCTACACCACCGATTATCAGGCTGCCTACAGGGATGCTGCGGTTATCTTTATCGGCGTGGGCACGCCGGAAAAGAAGGACGGTTCTGCCAACTTAAACTATGTGTACAGCGTGGCCAGGCAGATCGCGCACAGCGTGGAGCAGGACTGCGTGGTGGTGGTAAAGTCCACTGTGCCCATTGGCACCAATGACAGGATAGAAGCACTATTGCAGAAGGAAAAAGCGCATCCGGTGCAGCTTGAAGTGGCCAGCAATCCCGAATTGCGGGCGAAGGGCACCGCAGTGCGGGATACGCTGCATGCCAGCCGTATTGTATTAG
>CAMFFG010000139.1 GCA_945949655.1 uncultured Peptococcaceae bacterium | reverse complement strand
GCTTTCTGTTCAGCGGCATCGAGCAGGCAGGGCTGTAATAGCCAGCCGTCACAAAACCAGCTCTGTATCCACCGATCTGGATAGCATCAGAACAAAAGTCTGAGGGAAACACAAAAAGGTCTGAGGTATTTTTCATGCACCTCAGACCTTTTTGTATTGCCACGCTTTCTCTTGACGGATGTTTTTCTGCAGCAGCACACGAACGCAGAAAAACACAGCCATCTTCAACTATAAAAAGCGACCCACTTTAGCTGGTGAACCGCCCGTTTTGTTTCCCCGTTTTTATTTGTCCGCATTCAACCTTACCTGATAGTTTGGCGGTCGTTTTTTCTTTTGCAGAAATTCCAGTTTGGTCTCGGATACAACAATGGCCACAAAAATAACCACAAATCCCAGCAGCAATCTCGGTGTCACAGCCTCTGCCCCGGCTAACACCGAGAAGATTACACCAAATACCGATTCCAGACTGAGAAGCAATGCGCCGGCCGACGGCGTGGTATATTTGAGCCCGTAGGTCTGCAGCCCCAGTGCGCCAGCGGTAGCAAACAGACACAGATATGCCAGACTGAACCAGGTGTAGGCCGGTACACCGTCCAGCGAAGGCAGCGGCTCAAATATGAGACACAGCACCGAACTCCACAGTGCGGCAAAGAAAAATTGTAAAATGGTCAGCAACATCACATCCATGGTCTGGGTATAGCGGGCCGATACAATAATATGCAGCGCATAAAATACGCAGCACACCAGCGTCAGCATATCCCCGCGGCCCATGGTGAGATTGTCATCCAGTGCGACCAGACCAATGCCGGCAATGCACAGCAAAGCGGCGGAAATATTGTAGCGGTCCGGCCGTCGGCCCGCTGTGAACCAGTATAAAAATGGCACCAGAATACAGTAGCCCGCTGTTAAAAAAGCATTTTTCCCCGGTGTTGTCTCCGCCAGGCCGAATGTCTGCGTGATGTAAGCGGTGATGAGCGCCGTGCCCATCACAAAGCCAGCCTTTATGACTTCCCCGTTGATCTTTTTCATCTTTTTCCAGAACACGATGGCCAGCAGTAAAAATGCGCCAATAAAGCGCACCGCCAGCAAAAAGAAAGTGCCGATGTTATCCAGTGCATCTTTCATAATAATAAAGGAGCTGCCCCAGATGATGGTGGCCAGCAATAACGCCAGTTTGGCGATGGTGTCTGTTTTCGGCAAGAGAATCCCGCCCCTTTCTGTTTCACAATTCTGTCTATTTTTTGCAGGTGCTGCTGTTTTTGCGCAGTACCTATTATTATATGCGCAAATCGCCCGGTTTACAAGTACATTATGGCTATGATGCGCACTTATACCGCACCTTCTTTTTATCTTTTTCATACTATATACAAGGCCATGAGAAAGGAGGTGGGCCGATGATGGCACCTAGATGTGAACAACTGGCTATGATTTCTGTTCCCTGGCAGGAATACACTACACCGATGGCACCAGCAGAAGCACTGCGCTGTGGAACCGTATTTTGCGAATTGAGCCAGCCCTACACCCCGCTGGCATGCAATCAGCCACCGCAGAATGCGCAGATGCTGTCTAATATGCAGAAAAAACGATAATGTCACACAGATGAAAACAAAGGAGTGTCCACAATGAAAAAATTTAATGCCTGCCCAGCCAGCACCTCCAGCAGCAGACAGGCGGCACTGCTGGAACTGCAGCAGCTCAGTTTTTCACTGGTAGATCTGAATCTGTTTCTGGATACCCATCCCGATAATCAGCAGGCTGTCAATGATTATAATCAGCTGTTTCAGCAATACTGGGAAGCCAAAGCTGCTTTCGAGATGCAATATGGTCCAATGAACAATTTTGGCCACTGTCCGGCTTCTTATCCCTGGAGCTGGATCAATGACCCATGGCCATGGGACAGAGGAGGTTCGGTATAATGTGGATTTACGAAAAAAAACTGCAGTTTCCTATTGATGTGCGCTGCAAAGACCCCAGGTTTGCCAAAACTTTGATTACCCAGTACGGCGGTCCCGCCGGGGAGCTTTCCGCCTGCCTACAGTATCTAAACCAGCGTTTCACCATGCCTACCGGTAAGACCCGTGCGCTCCTTACTGATATTGGCACGGAGGAAATCGGTCATATGGAAATGATCGGTACCATGGTGTATCAGATTATGGAAAATGCTTCCCTGTACGATTTAAAAGAGGCAGGTTTAGATGGGTACTATACGCTGCATGACCACGGCCTGTTTTACAGTGACCCCAACGGTTACAACTGGACAGCCGACTATATCACCGGCATGGGCGACCCCATTACCGACCTGACCGCCAATATTTCAGCCGAACAGAAAGCCAAACAGACCTACGAATACCTGATGGATCTGGCCTGCGGCGATGAAAGTCTGCTGGCGCCCTTACGGTTTCTGCGCGCCAGAGAGATCGTTCATTATCAGCGATTCGGAGAAGCTTTAGAAAGTGTAAAAGAATATTACAATCAGAAACGCTACTTTTAAAGAGCAGCAAAACAGGAGCTTTGTCCGGCTCCTGTTTTGTTTTTGCATAAATATTTGATTTTTCTTATTCCATAATTGCTAGCAGTTTTGCTCGGCTGCATGCATGGCTTTTTTGGTCTGATACATCTGCTCATCCGCCATTTGCACCAGCTCCTGAATCTGACGGCCTGTTCCATAGGCACAGCCAACTGCCACAGATAACGGTAGCCTGGACAGCGAACTTTTTACCGCTACTTTCTCATTGCATGCCGCAATAACCTGCTCGGCTTCATGCGCCTCCGGATTTTCTATAACCATAATAAATTCGTCGCCGCCTACCCGATAGGCTTTGCGCCGTTCACTGGCCAACTCATAGATACAGTCGGCAATACTGGAAATTACATAATCGCCATGTACATGGCCATACGTATCATTGATCTCTTTCAAATGATTAATATCCCAAAAGATAACCGCCACATGTTCTACCTGTGGATATACCTCGCGTATCATCTGTGCATATTTGTTTTTGTTATAACAGCTGGTCGTCTTATCGGTTTCCCCTAACTGTTGCAGCTGCGCAGTGCGCACAGCATTATGGGCGATATTATCGGAAATATTGCGGATCACTGGTACAAACAGCAGCAGAATTATACTGCGTGGCAGTACAAAAAACAGCGGCACTGTGACCCACGGATTGGGATTGATCTGGTCAATATAAACCTCACCGGTATGCAGATCAGCGTAATAGCTGGCCGGATGGGCACTGAGCAATAGCATATTGGCATCGCACAGCCCATAGTAATAACCAACCATAACACTGACAAACAGGCTGATGACCGTCATACCGTAGGCATAATAGATCATGCGTCTGTCACTATACTGTGCTGCATAAAACAGCGGCAGAGCAAACAGCAGCACAGCATGGAAAGTCAGAATACTACCAATGATGGTAGTGCCAATGCCGACCGCCAGCATAATCATATATTTGACCCAGCTTTTCCGTGTGCCGGTAAACCAGCAGATGGCGCCTGGCAGCAGCATAACTGCTGAAGTGGCCAGAAAAACGATGGTCATCACCGTTTTATCTACGATGAACACATCCAGTGTATTCAGTAACCACACAATAAAAAAGGCAAAAGCCGTAAAAGTCATACATTTGATGGTATAGGTGTTTGCCTGGGAATCCAGCTCTTCGATATCAATTTCCTGTATGCCTTCCTGCCTGTTCATGACCAACCTCCATTTTGAGTTTTATTTTATCTTTTTTCTACTTTTTGTTTTCTCTTATTGTAACATCTATTTTTTTAAAAGTGCGTGTAATCTACGGAAAAATTTAGAATTTTATATAAATATTTTTTATCTGTTTCATGTATATAATAGGAGCTCTTTCACACTTATGCTTCATTTTAAAGGCGACTCCTGCGCAACATCCGCCATAAAAATCAGGCTGCCGCTTTGCGCGGCAGCCTTCCATGAAACAACATTGATTTTTTACCGAATAAAATTGGTAGCCACTTTCGGTTCCCGCTGTGGCAGTTCCAGACCGGCTTCTCTGCCTGCCTGAATGGATTTCAGCAGCCAGGCCATGTTTAACCCCAGCGTCCGCATGGTCTGCATACCTTCCAGATCCTGTTTTACTTCATCTGGTGTATTGCCATGCACCATGTTCCAGTACTGAGACCCTACGATAGGCATATTGCTGATGGTAAAATATTTGTTGATCTGTTCAAAGGTAGCAGTAGCCCCGCCACGACGACAGCTCATAACAGCTGCTGCAGGCTTGTAGGCGAACAGATTGCCACGGCCATAAAAAGCCCGATCCATAAAGGATGTCAACATACCGGAAGCTGATGCAAAATGCACAGGTGAGCCAAACACAAAGCCATCGGCCTGTTCCACTTTTTCTAAAAATTCGTTCACCGTGTCAGAAATCACACAACGCCCTGTTTTGAGGCATCCACCACATCCCAGACAACCGGAAATTGGTTTGGTGCCTACCTGAAAAATCTCTGTTTCAATACCTTCTTTTTCCAAACTTGCAGCCACTTCGCTCAAAGCTGTGTAAGTACAGCCTTTGGCGTGTGGACTACCGTTTACTAACAGTACCTTCATC
>CAMFFG010000138.1 GCA_945949655.1 uncultured Peptococcaceae bacterium | reverse complement strand
GCTGTATCGCAGAGATCTGATCCTGGAGCATAATCTGCAGTGCGACCCGTCCATCAGCTGGTGCGAGGATTTTATTTTTAATCTGCAGTATCTGCAGCATGTGCAGCAGGTTTATGTGATGCAGCAGCCGGTATATTATTATGTGAAGCGCAAGGACAGCCTGGTGGTGACAGAATTGCGCAGCACCAATGTTTACGAGATGAAGCGGGAAGTATTTACCTACTATCGCAGCTTTTTTGAGTCCATCGGTCTGTACGAGGCCCATCGGGGTAAAATCAACGGCTTTATGCTGGCGGTGACCACCGACAGTCTGTTTCGGCTGCCGGCCGGTATCATCGGCAAAAACGAAGAGGAGATCTTCTTTGAGGAATGGTGGGAGCAGAAAAGCGCGCCCGGGCACAGGCTAAAAACAGACTGGCTGGAAAAGCGACCATTGCCGAAACGAAAACGGCTGAACAAGCTGGACCGTGAGGCAACTTACGAGGAAGTCTGACCCGGGTTGTGAACAGGCAGCGTACAGTGGGAAGGATCCGACCAAAACAGGTCAGAACAGAACGGGCTGGCAGATGGAGAACTGCCGTCAATAAAAAAGGGGATGCATGGAGATGTTGTTTTACGGAGATCTGATACAGATGGCAGCGGCGGTGATCCCGGCGTTGTTTCTGTTATATAAGGTGTACCAGGCCGACCGGGTGGAGAAGGAACCGGCAGGGCTGCTGCTCTCTCTGGTACTGTACGGGATCCTGGCGACAGGGCTGGCCATGGTGGCGGAGCTGTTTGGCGGCGCCGTGGTGGGGGCCCTGTTTACAGAAAATTCGCTGCTGTATAATCTGTTTTTTTATTTTCTGGTGGTGGCGCTGGCCGAGGAAGGTGCAAAATACATTCTGCTGAAACGGCGCACCTGGTATTCACCGGCTTTTAACTATCAGTTTGATGGCGTTGTGTACGCCGTATTTGTATCGCTGGGCTTTGCCCTGTGGGAGAACCTCAGCTATGTGGCCATGTACGGCCTGCAGGTGGCGCTGCTGCGCGCGGTGACAGCCATTCCCGGCCATGCCTGCTTTGGCGTGTTTATGGGCGTATGGTATGGGCTGGCCAAAAAATTTGACCGCCGGGGCAATCAGGAAAAAGCCCGGCGCTATTGCAGAATGGCCTTTCTGGTGCCGGCGTTTCTGCATGGAAGCTACGACTTTATCGCCTCGCTGGAAAACGGGGCGTGGTCCGTGCTGTTTGTAGTATTTATTATCGCGCAGTTTCTTGCAGCATTGCGGCTGGTAAAACGGCAATCCGCCCATGATCAGTATCTGGATGGCATATCCGGCTACAGTCGGTGGTATCGGTAAGAGAGGATCGTGCCGGTTATGACAGAAAAAACACCGTTTGGACAGAAATCAGGCCGTTGTTGCAGTTCGTATGGCATAATGAAGGGCAATGAAGTGTAAAAGGGGATCGCAGCATGAACAGGATAACAAAACAGTTGGTAGGCTGGCTCGCAGTGCTGGCGTTGGGTATATGGGCAGTTGTTCCGGCATTGGCCAGTGCAAAAACAGAGGATGTTACCGTAACGCTGCCCGAATTTGCAGTCAGGCTGAATGGCCGGGAAGTGGACAACCAGTACAGCCAGTATCCCTTGCTGGTGTATCATAACGTGACCTATTTTCCGATGACCTATTATGGCAGCCGCTATCTGGGCGTGGAGACCAGCTGGAGCCGGGAGAACGGCGTCGGCGTATATCAGAATGGCGTGCGCTGGAACTGGCACGACTATCCCCGCTATCTGCCCAACCGAAAAACCATGGAGGCCAGCATCCAGCGGGGCCATGTGCGGGTCAACAATCAGCTGATCGATAACAGCCAGGAGACTTACCCGCTGCTGTCCTTTCGGGACGTGACCTATTTTCCGCTGACCTGGCGCTTTGCGGTGGATGAATTTGGCTGGACCTATCAGTACAGCCCCAGGGATGGCTTGTCCATTGATTCACCGGGGGCTATTACCGCCAGGGAGATCACACTGCCCATTAAAGAATACGACGACGGCGCCGGCGCTTTTGTAAAAGCAGGCGATTACTACTATTATGAAAACGAGCAGGGCGCCATCTGTCAGGCGGCGGTGGCGCAGCCGGAGCAGGTACGGGTGATCTATCCGCTGCCGCAGGAGAAAAGCGGCATAAAAGATAAAGACCACAGCAGCGGCCCGCTGCTGCAGCTGGAGCATGATGTGGTGCTGTTGCGCTACTGGCAGAAAACAGATAACGGGGAGCAGGCCTGTTATGTGCAGCTGCTGCCCGATGGCACTGCCCGGGAGCTGTATCAGGGCAGCGGCTATCTGCAATGCTATGCCGATGCGGTCTTTCTGAACACCTGCGATATAGCTGCGCAGACGGGAGCGCTGCTGGTGCGGAAAACCGGGGAGACCAGATTTTCTCCTCTCACCACACAGGACTTTTACTGCAGCGATGTGCAGCTGTGGCGCACCGGTAACGAAATGCTCTTTTTAGGTGGACAGGGCCAGACAAACGGCCAAACGCCGGAGCGCAAAATTCTGGCCATCGATCAGAAAACCGGGGCCCTGCGGCAGCTTACCCGGGAGAATGTGTCCTCCTTTGCGGTGGACGGTGACATTGTTTATTATCGGGATGACAGCGATCTTCTGTACCGCATCCCTCTGCAGGGCGGCACAGCGGAGCAGGTATCCAGTGTGCCTGTTGCCCGGTTTGTGGTGCATAACGGCGTGATCTGTTACGCCGACAGCCAGACCGGTGAGCTGTATGTGCTGGGCGGCAGCGAGGCGCTCAATCCCGGCGGCATCGTATCCGGCATGGAAGTGCAGGAGGATTTTTTCGTGGTCCATTTTGCGGAGGAAAGCACATCGGCCTATAAGACCATGATTTTGAGCCGAAAGGGGAAAGTGCTGTTCAAAACCACCGAGCGCACCGCCAGCATGATCATTGAAGACGGCAAAGTGTCCTTTGTCAAGCTGCGCGGAAAATAAAAATTTTGCTACAGTGCTGCAGAAGCATCTGCAATAAAATAAGATAAGCTGAGCCCGCACAGCCAGACCGGCTGTGACGGGCTTTTGTCCATAAACCGTACTGCACAGGCGCTGTTATATAACGGTCTACAGACAGCAGCGGCCTATCGTTGAGTGGCAGCCTTAAAACAGGACAAAACAAAGTAGAAAAAGTCGGGCAGAACAGGATGAACTATCGTAAACTGTTCTTACAGCAGGAGGTGATACAAATGAACTGGACCGATGCAATTCAGCAGGCCATCGAATATATGGAATGTCACATGACCGACGATCTGTCAGCGGAGGCCGTTGCCGCTCATGTGCACATGTCGCCATTCTATTTTCAGAAAGGGTTCCGCATGCTTTGCGGCTATTCTGTAACAGAATACATCCGCAACCGCCGGTTGGCTCTGGCTGGCGGGGAGCTTGCTGCCAGCAGTGAAAAGGTCATTGATATTGCCATGAAGTATGGCTATGATTCCCCCGACAGCTTTACAAAAGCATTCACCAGGTTTCATGGAATATCGCCTGCCATGGTGCGCAGAGAGCATGTTATGCTGAAAACCTTTGCGCCGCTGAAACTGGAGATTTCATTGAAAGGTGGCTATCTGATGAATTACAAGATCGAAGAGAAAGAGAGCTTTACGGTGCTGGCTGCAGCAAAAAGATTTGACTATGAAACCTGCAGGCAGGAGATCCCCGCATTCTGGAAGCAGCATTATGAGCAGGGCAACGGCGCATACATCTGCGGTATGTTCGGCATCAATATTGACGAAAAAATGGGGCATGACAGTTTTGAATATCTGATCGCAGACCTGTACGACCCATCCAGAGAGGTTCCGGCAGGCTTTGTGACCAGAACCATCCCTGCCTTTACCTGGGCTGTATTTTCCTGCGACGGGCCAATGCCCACAGCGTTGCAGGATGTAAACACAAAAATATTTTCCGAGTGGCTTCCAGCTCTGAAAGAGTACGAGTTCGCAGCAGGATACTGCATCGAATTTTATGATGCGCCCGACAAATACCCCAACGGGCTGCAGGATGAACAGTATCACTCCGAAATATGGATCCCCATCCGGAAAAAATAACACAGCCCCTGGCAGCTCTTTGACAACCCTTTGTTTTATACAAAAGGCGCGCAAAACAGCCCGGACATCCGCATGTCCGGGCTGTTTGTCCTGCAGCGCACCATACAGCGTCTGCGCGTTCTTTTATTGTTTTTTCCAACCGCTTCCAACATGATTTTGAGGAAATGTTGGAAATTTTTTCGCTCAACCAATAGGTATTGCCCCTGTTTTCCAACATTCCAACATAATTTTCTTAATAGGGGGTTATATATTTTATTTTTATTTTTTATATACCCCTCTATAGACGTTGGAAATGTAAGAATGTTGGAAATAGTCCTCTAACCCTATTGGTTAAGGAAAATTTTTTCCAACATACTTCCAACATTTTATATTTCATGTTGGAAGTGTTCACACGTTTGCTTCCGGCTGTGGTCTACGGCGCTTTCTCGTAGTCGTTCCAGCTTTTACTGCTTCTTCACGGCAACATACTCCACGTCCGGCTCCCGCACCTGCATGGTA
>CAMFFG010000137.1 GCA_945949655.1 uncultured Peptococcaceae bacterium | reverse complement strand
ATCTTCTATAGCCTTTTTCTCTTGATAATTCATTTCATCTGATACCGGCTCTGCAATATCTACTAAAGTAACATCATTATTTCCATCATTATATTTTGTGATTTTCAAAAGTACATCATTAACTATTATTTCTTCTGTTTGAGCATCCATTGGAAAAATATCTGCTGCAAACGCTGGCATTCCCACACTTATAGTCATTGCTGCTGCCAAAACAGTTGCAATCAATTTTTTCATGGTTTTCTTCATAAATTATTCCCCCTCTAATTTGTAACTTTCTTTCCTGCCTGCCCGCACTGGCAGGAAAGGATACATGGTTTTGCTTACACTGTTTTTTCTGAACTATATGCATACTGTGTTTCAGACTGACTGCCTACCCAGATGGTAACAGTGGCTTTTAGCCGATAGGCCTTACCTTGTGTTCTTTACACTTATCAGCTAAGAAAATACAGTGTTTTCGTATTAATTTAATAATATTTCACTAATGCCCACTTATCCTGTTCAATCAAGATGATGGTATCATACGCACTGGCATCATCATAGCCAACCCAGTAACGCGAAGGATTCGTAATTAAAGTTATAGCCTCTGGTTCGGAGAAATACACATATGCATAATACTGAAAGAAGTTTCGATGCTTTGTGAATGAAATAGTATAATAGTTGTTATATTTTTGACATTCAGCATTCTTCTCGCAGTTGTTTAGTAGAATTCGTTCCGGAACACTGAGTTGTATTTTTTGTAAAATTGTATCACTGCCATCAATAATTTCTTCTGCAATTTGTTCCGCCGCGTGCTGATATAGCGGCTCTAGCAGATAGAATTTACCTATCGCCATTGCCTGATTAGGAACTGTGATTATAGCAAACATGCAGAGTATAAGCAGACCCTTTTTCAGTGTTAAACAGTTTTTTGTGAGGAATTGCTGATACAATGTCCATATTATCACCCCGGACACGAAAAAAAGATTTATATAGCCAAGAAAGTTCTGTAATATAAACGTGGACAAGCATTTAATGCCTACAGATATCAAAAGAAATATTACATATAGTTCCATACCTCATCTCTCCCGGCAAAATAGAAAATGGTCTGCTTTTCTTATCAATTAACTCGTCTATTCAATAGAATTGGCATCGTTATATCCTTCTGTAATAGCCGGATAATCCTCCACATCTTTAGGGTTGAAGCCAGATACAACAGTGCTACCAGCTTTCAAAATACTTAAAGTATATAACATGCTGCCAGTATAACCATAGTTATAATTACCCATAAATTCGGTTGTTCTAATACCGGTTTTTGAGTTATTTAAACCATAGGTACAATAATACTCTGTTCTATAATCTGCACCATAGTCTTCAGAAGATTTATAATCCCAAATTCCTCCTGGTCTAACTCTAGCTAACCAAACACCGGTTGTTGCCGCATGTGCACCGGAAGGATTATATGACATTTGAGTAATGAGATAATCTTCTAAATCAGCATAATTAGCGCTAACTAAAGAACCTAAATTTAGGTTTGTTGCTCTCACTCCTACTTCTTGTGCGCTAATAAGTTTGTTATTGCTAGGTAAAGCCGATAAATTATTTGTAAATGTTGTTAAATCGGTTGTCACAAACATACCATCGATTTGATTAAAAGATACGATGCCCAATTCAATAGAAGCATTCATTACATCCATGTCAGAAACAATTTTGTTATAGTCTGCATTGGAGATTTTTTCGTTTAAAGAATCTTTTACAACGATTTTCCCAGCTTCAAAAACAATATCTTTATTCGCGTATGCATCATCAAAAATAGCTTTAAAACGGGAGCATTCATTTAAATCAATATTGTTTTTTTCAATTGCATACAAAGACATATCTCTTGCAACCTTTTCATCTGATAAGACAGCTACTAGCTGTTGTACAGCAATAGCTTCGGTATTATTGGCTAATGCAATAGATGGTACTGATGTAAACGCTGTAAAACCAACTAACGATGTTGCAATCAATTTTTTCATGGTTTTCTTCATAAATCATTCCCCCTCTAATTTGTAACTTCCTTTCCTGCCTGTTGACACTGGCAGGAAAGGCTACATTGTTTTGCTTACGCTGTTCTTTCTGAACTGTAAAGATACTGTGTTTCTGATTGACTTCCTTCCCAAATGGTAACAGTGGCTTTTACCCGGTAGGTATGCCCTTGGGTAACAGGATGGCTTTCATCTACATAGGCTTCATAGCTATCCTGGGTGTTTGTCCAGATCTTCACTGGAATCCAGTTGCTACCATTCTTTACCTGTAATTCGGCAATTACTTTTGCTTTTGTAGCTGAACATCTACCAGTAACTGTACATTCAACATTTGCAGTTGTGCCGGAAATACCAAAGTCACATAAAGCATTTTGAATGTAAAGCATATAGGGCATGGTTTCGTTTTCCTGCTGGCTAACTGAATTGACAGCAGTTGCTGCCATAGCAGCTGCTGGTACTGACGTCAGTACCACGGCACCCATACAAATGGTTGCCAATACTTTTTTTGTTTTTGTGTGCATATATGCTTCACCTTCCTGCTACCTATTAACAACAATTTTCAACTCATTTTTGGGACAAATTTTTCAAAATTTTTTATTTCTGTGCTTTTGCACAATAAAAATAGACTTGCTGCCTATTAAAACAACAAGTCTATCATGGTTAAAATTGAATATTTTCTAAAATATTTATCAGTTCTGCATGGGGCAGGTTGGTATCGCCGACTAATAAACTAGAGTTATGTAGCAACATGTATTGATACAGCCCGTTTTTGCTGATAATGGTTGCTTCGCCGTTTTCTGTTGCCAATGTTTCAGGGATCGCATCTTCTGTATCAAGAATATACATAATATCGTTTTCTTCGGTTATCATAGTTTGTTCTAAAGAAAAATAATAATTACCATCCTGGTATTTTGAAACGATATTTCCATTAGAGGACACTCTATGTTCAATCTCCTGCATTCCCTCCGGCAAATAATTTAAAGTAGCAGGTATAAATTCGTCCCTGGTATAACTGGATGTACGAAATCGAAATTCGGTGAATTCTTCAAAAACAGTTTCCACAAATTCTACCAGCTTTTCATAACCAGCCATAACAGCTTCCGGCATGGTGGCACAGGTTAATATAACGCCTATTACGATTGCAGCAGCACCACGTTTGGCATAATATTGCCAACCCATCCGCACAGGTCTGGCTTTTAATGTACCATGCTCAAGTTGTGTCAGCAAATCCTGAATCCGTGCTTCAAAGTCTGCGGAACAGGTATAGGTGGGACAGTCCTCCAGATTGGGCAGTTGGAATAGTTCTTTTTCTCTTGCAAGAATTGCAGCTCTATGTAATTGCTCATCGGTTAATTTCATGTTCCCACTCCTTTTTTAATGCCTGCTCTAATTGCCGTTTCCCACGGGTCACGATTTTATTTACGTTGGAAACAGTCAATTCTAATAAAGTGGCAATTTCCCTATTGCTATACCCATCGGCATACTTTAGTAAGATGACCTCTTTGTATGGACTGGACAGTTCTAAAATTTTGCTGGATACAAAGTCATCAAATTCTTCCGCCATATCCATAGCTGGAAATTCTACAGTTTCGATATCTTCGAAACTTATCATCCTGTTTTTTTCCCGTTTCAGTTTTTTATATAAATTAAAGGAAACTCTCTGGGTAATTGTCATTAGAAGATGCTTCGTTCTGATAGATTCTACATGTTCCACCATATCCATATGCGCTGCAACATGAAATAAAGCGATACTGACTGCATCTTCTGCATAATGATTGTCTTTTAATATTCCAAGCGCTTTATGGCACATGAGATCTTTATAGGTTCGATATAATTTTTCAAACTTCTTTTTATCATTCTCGTCCTCTATCATGGCCAGACAGACCGTTAGCACGTCAAATGAAACCATATCCGTTATCAATCCTCCTATATAGTAACAACAATTCAAACCATAAATTTAGGACAATTTCAAAACAAAAATTATATTTTTATTTTTATACAATAAAGACACAGGGCAATCGGTCTGATTACTCTGTGTCTTTTTTACTGAAAATTCAGCGATCTATGCAATTGTTCTGCAAAAACCTACTGCTTGTTCACCATTTCCACATAGGTCTGGTATCTGGCGATGCTGTCCTGTTTTGCCTGTTCAAACAGTTCTTCGGCTTTTTCCGGGAACAGTTTGGCCAGCGAGGTGTACCGTGTTTCTGTATTGATGAAATCGCGGAACAGATCGGAGTTTGGTTCTTTGGAGTCCAGAATAAACGGATTTTTGCCTTCCGCTTTCAGTTCCGGATTGTATCTCCACAAGTGCCAGTAACCGCATTCTACCGCTTTCTTCATCTGGTTCATCGGATTGCTCAGGCCACCCTTGATCCCATGGTTGATACAGGTAGCGTAAGCAATGATCAGCGATGGACCATCATAAGCTTCTGCTTCGGTGATGGCTTTGATGGCCTGGTTCATATTGGCGCCCATAGCGATCTGTGCTACATAAACATTGCCATAAGCCGTGTTCATCATGCCCAGGTCTTTCTTCTTGGAGCGTTTGCCACCGGCAGCAAATTTGGCAATGGCTGCAGTCGGTGTGGCTTTGGA
>CAMFFG010000136.1 GCA_945949655.1 uncultured Peptococcaceae bacterium | reverse complement strand
GTCGTTCCATTCCAGATCCCGTTCCGGCGGAGCGGCAAACAGAATAAACAGACGGGCCGTATCGGCGCCAAATTTGCCGATAATGGCTTCCGGACTTACAATATTGCCTTTGGATTTAGACATCTTGCTGCCATCCATCAGCACCATACCCTGGGTCAGCAGATTCTGGAACGGTTCATCCACACTGACCAGACCCATATCATACAATACTTTGGTGAAGAACCGGGCATACAGCAGATGCAGAATGGCATGTTCTACACCGCCGATATACTGGTCTACATTCATCCAGTGATCCACTTTGTCCTTGGCAAAAGGTTCTTTGTCGTTGCGGGCATCGGTGTAGCGCAGGAAATACCAGCTGGAGCACACAAAGGTGTCCATGGTATCGGTTTCCCGACGGGCCGGACGACCGCAGATGGGGCAGGTGGTATTCACAAACTCATCCATATATTTCAGCGGCGATTCGCCGGTCGGCTTAAAGTCTACATCATGCGGCAATAATACCGGCAGCTGATCTTCCGGCACTGGCACGGTACCGCAGTGGTCACAGTAAATAATGGGAATCGGCGCACCCCAGAACCGCTGACGGGAGATAAGCCAGTCGCGCAGACGGAAGTTCACTTTAATTTCGCCCATACCGGTTTCCGCCAGATAGTCCACAATGGCTTTCTTGGCTTCTTCGTTTTTCATGCCGTTAAACTTGCCGGAGTTAACCATCACACCGGCACCGGTGTAGGCTTCCTGCATATCTTCCACGCGCAGTTCCTGATCTTCCGGCGATACCACAATGGTGATCGGCAGATCATATTTTTTCGCGAACAGGAAGTCACGTTCATCATGGGCCGGTACCCCCATAACAGCACCGGTACCATACTCATAGATCACATAGTTGCCTACCAGAATCGGCACAATAGCGCCGTTGGCCGGACTTACCACATGGGCGCCGGTAAAGATACCCTTCTTTTCCAGCTCTGTAGAGGACCGTTCTACTTCGGTCATCTGCTGTACTTCTTTGATAAAGGCCCGCACGCCTGCTTCATATTCGGTACCGGCAATCAGTTTTTCCACCAGTGGATGTTCCGGCGCAAGTACCATATAGCTCAGCCCGAACACTGTATCGGGACGGGTGGTAAACACTTCTACAATATCATCGGTTTCCTGCACCGGGAAGCGCAGGATCGCACCTTCGCTGCGGCCAATCCAGTTTTCCTGCATGACGCGCACCTTATTGGGCCAGCCACCCAGCTTATCTAAATCTTTCAGCAGACGATCTGCATAATCGGTGATCTTGAAGAACCACTGTTCCAGCGATTTTTTTTCTACCACGCTGTCGCAGCGTTCACACTGGCCATCCACTACCTGTTCGTTGGCCAGTACGGTCTGGCAGCCCGGGCACCAGTTCACCGATGCGCCTTTTTTGTAGGCTAGCCCCTTCTTATAAAACTGCAGGAAAAACCACTGTGTCCATTTATAATACTCCGGCAGACAGGTGGTTACTTCTCTGTCCCAGTCATAGCTCAAGCCCATGGCATGCAACTGCCGGTTCATGTTAGCAATATTTTCCTTGGTCCATTTTGCTGGCGGCGTTTTGTGTTTGATAGCCGCATTTTCTGCAGGCAAACCAAAGGAGTCCCAGCCGATGGGATGCAGCACATTATAACCGTGCATGGTTTTAAAGCGGGCGATTACATCCCCAATGGAATAGTTCCGCACATGTCCCATATGTAAATTACCCGATGGATACGGAAACATTTCCAGACAATAATATTTGGGTTTTGTTTCATCTTCCGTTACTTTGTAGGTTTTTTCTTCTGCCCATTTTGTTTGCCATTTGTTTTCGATGCTGGCAAAATCATAGCGTTCATTCATGATCCTTCCCCCTATCATATGACAGTTATTATAGTACAAACTAATTTGTCAAGTCAAACAAAAAAAGGCGAATTTCCGGGGCAATTCGCCTCTTTTTTTGCATACATCTAAAATCCCAGCGGATCCTCCCGCTCGGTGATCTCCACATCGGCAAAGGTAAGCTGTATTTGCCCTACAAAATCGGCATTGCCAAACAGCACATACAGCCCGTAACGGCCCTCCCGCTCTTCATCGGCAGCAATCTCATCCAGCAGCCACCAGTTGGCATCATCGGGATGCATGCGGCTCATCCAGCTGTCCTTCACCTGCGTGAATCGCAGAGTCACAATTTTTCCCATATCCCACTGGGGATACAGCTCAATGGTCACCGTATCGCTATCAATGCCTGTTACCTTGCGGATCTCACTGTCGGAAAGATCCAGTTGTAACAGCGCACGCAGGGCTGGGTCGGCAAGCTGTTCCAGCTGCTGTTTTTCCTGCTGCACCTGGGCCATGGCCTGCGCCCACTGCTGCTCTACATCGGCTCGAAACAGCCCGATGTCGTCCAGTAAGGTATCGTCCAGTTCCTGAAAACTGACTTCGCCGTGCTCATCAAACAGCCTGCTGTGCAGCGGCTCCGGCAGATATTTGTCATACCATTCATCCCGGGCCAGTAATTCCTGCAGCAGAAATTCATCGGCTTCGATATCAAATTCCTCCGCCAGCTGTTCCAGCGTCATATCCGCTTCCAGCGGGAACTGAAACAATTGCATCTTTTTATACAGCTCTTCTGTCAGATGCCTCATTTCCCATCGGCTTCTTTCAGCATACGTTTGATGCCATCAAAGGTGCTGGCACTGACCACATGTTCCATGTGGCAGGCATCATGATCGGCGGTTTCCGGATCCACACCCAGAACTTTAATCAGAAATTCCGAGATCACTTCATGCCGTTCATAAATTTCCAGCGCTTTTTTCTCCCCTTTTTCGGTCAGAAAGATCATTTTGTTGGGATCCATATAAATGTAATCCGCATCCTTCAGAATTTTTACCGCCCGGCTGATGCTGGCTTTGGTATAATTCATCGCATTGGCAATATCGGTGGAACGCACATACCCCTGTTTCCGATACAAGAGCAGTATGGTTTCCAAATAGTCTTCGCCAGATTCCTGTGTCCTCATTACAATAACCCCCTGTTTTCCTTTACAGCAATATTTTTTCATGCTGCAAGTGTTTTTTTATTTTTATATCATGATCCCAGAAAAAAACCGTTTTTTCCTGCAGGAACTCTCTTTTCATGATGCAACGCGAAAAAAAGATTCTTTCTCTGTCTTGCTCTACTATAACATTGATTACATGTTTTTACAAGCGCTTAGCCATAACTTCCTAAAATTTTTTGGTGTCAGAAACAAATTACTGCTTTTTCTTTACAAAAAGATATCTCCATATTGACATCGTCTTATATTCATGCTATAGTTTCATGTGATAAAAATACAATATTCTTTTGCTCTTATCCAGAGAGGTGGAGGGACTGGCCCGATGAAACCCGGCAACTGGCCTTGCAGAACAGATCTGAAAGGTGCTGTGCTAAATCCTGCAGATTCAGATTCTGGCAGATAAGAATGGCTCGTGATGTTATTGCGCACCCCATCTGCCGCTGGCAATGGGGTTTTCTTTTTACCCGGCAGCATACTGCTGCAAACCAAGAAAGGAGTTTTTCATGAATCAGCCTATTATACAGATCAAAGATCTCTATAAAAGCTTTCCAGGCAAAAACGGCCCGGCTGTAGCACTGGAACATATCAATCTGGACATCTATCCAGGCGAGATCTTTGGCATTATCGGCATGAGTGGCGCCGGCAAAAGCACGCTGGTGCGCTGTATCAATTTTTTAGAAAAACCAACCACGGGAACTGTTATTTTTGACGGGCAGGATCTCTCCACCCTATCCCGCAAAGATCTGTGCAAAGCCCGACAGTCTATGGGCATGATCTTCCAGCAGTTCAATCTGCTGATGCAGCGCACCGCTTTGCAGAATATCTGCTTTCCGATGGAAATCGCCGGAATAAAAAAAGCAGAAGCACAGGCTCGCGCCCGGGAACTGCTCAAACTGGTGGATATGGAAAATAAGGAATCCTCCTATCCGTCCCAGCTGTCCGGCGGACAAAAACAGCGTGTAGCCATCGCCCGTGCGCTGGCCACCAATCCCAAAGTGCTGCTGTGCGACGAAGCCACCAGCGCGCTGGATCCCAAGACCACCCGCTCCATTCTGAATCTGTTAAAGGATATCAGCAAGCGGCTGGGCATTACCGTTATCATCATCACCCATGAGATGGCTGTCATTGAGGAGATCTGCCAGCGGGTGGCTATCATCGACAATCATGTGATCGCCGAGACCGGCACCGTAGCGGAAGTATTCTCCCGCCCAAAAGAAGAGGCCACCAAACGGCTGGTATATCCGGAAGACCGCAAGCTGCCTGATTTTCAGGCAGCGCGCTGCTATCGCCTGATTTTTGACGGCACCTCCGCCATGGAACCGGTCATTGCCAACATGATCATGGAGTGTAAAACACCGGTTAACATTCTGGCCGCCGATACCCGCGTCATGGAAGGGCAAACCTTTGGGCAGATGATGATTCAGATTCCGGAAGACATTAATCAAGTGAATCTGAAACGAATTTTGGTATATCTGGAAGAAAAACATGTCACGGTGGAGGAGGTATCAGGATGTTCGAATCTCAAATGATTACTATGATTATAGATAACATGGGAATTTCCATTTATATGGTT
>CAMFFG010000135.1 GCA_945949655.1 uncultured Peptococcaceae bacterium | reverse complement strand
TCATCAATCTAAGAGGATATAAATTCTATCTTTAGTTTACACAAAATTTGTTACAATCTTATCAAGTTTCACTTCTGGTCGGGCCATGTCTCGACTAGTGGCTGGCATTCTGCTGTTCCAGTTAACCGTTTGCCCGCCAATTTCTTTCTATAAGCAAACAGGAAAGCACAATCATCTGGTATCATGATCACGCTTTCCTGTTTTTTCTTTCCACAATCATCCCATCCAAGCGGCCGCTATCTGTCATGCGGTTCCTGTAACGGCAGCCGCACCGTGATGGTGGTGCCTCTGCCCACCTGGCTTTCCATGCTGATCTCCCCATGGTGCAGCTGCACACCATGTTTTACGATGGACAGCCCCAGACCGGTACCGCCGATAATACGGGAATGACTTTTATCCACCCGGTAAAATCGTTCAAACACCCGCGGCTGTTCTTCCGCCGCAATGCCGATGCCAGTATCCGCTACTTTTAACACAGCCTGCTGCTCAATCTGTACCACCGATACTTTTACAGTGCCTTCCGCCGTGTTATATTTAATGGCATTCTCACACAGATTATAAATCACTTCCTGTAGTACCTGCCGGATCCCATACACCGTAACCGGCTCTGTGTAAAGCGACAGCGTTACTGTTTTCTGTTCAGCCAGCGGCTGCAGACGCTGCACCACTTCCTCGGCCAGAGTATGCAGCGCAACTTCTTCCTGGGTAAACTGTGCGTTTCCTTCATCCAGCCGGGACAGCTGGATGATGTCAGCAATCAGTGCGATGAGTCGGTTTGCCTCCTGATAGATTTTTTCTGCAAAAGGCTTCATATCTTCCGGCTTTACCAGTCCGCCCGCCATAATTTCCGCATAACCGGAAATCGCCGTCAATGGCGTACGCAATTCATGAGATACATTGGCTGTAAATTCCCGCCGCATCTGTTCCTGCTGCTGCTTTTCTGTCACATCCAGTAACAGCAGCACCAAACCCTGTACCTGACCGGAGATCTCAATAGGATTTGACATGATCTGATAATTGCGGCCTTCCAGTTCCAGCTGCATTTCCGCTTCCTGGCCCTTTAAGCCAGTCTCAATGGTCTGTTTCAGCTGCAGATTACGGTTGACCTCCAGCACATGCCGCTCTAGATAATCTCCTTCCCTCAGGCCAAAAATCTGCAGGGCCCGTTTATTGATAGAAAGAATATAACCCTGTGCATTGATAATGACCAGACCCTCATTCATGTTTTCGGTCAATGTGGCGAATTCCTGCTGCCGTTCGGCTAGTTCCTCCATCTGATTATGGATCAGTGTATTCTGCCGGGCAATGCGCAATAGTAGCGGCGACAGTTCGTCATACACTTCATTCTGCATAGGGTTCTCTAAATCCAGCGTGTTGATGGGCACTACGATACGCTGGATCTGCCGTCGTACCAGAAACAGCGTCATAAGTAACACAACACCGGCAAACAGAATCACATAAGGAAGCGTATTCAGAATATTATGCCACAGGCTATCCATGGTGTGAGCCACCCGCAGTACCTGCCCATTGTCCAGCAGCAGCGCATAATAAAACGTCTGCTGCCCAATGGTGGCCGAATCCCGCACGGCTTCCCCGCTGCCATAACGACGAGCTGCCACTACCTCCGGCCTTTCCTGATGGTTTTCCAGCTGCTGTTCCTGCGCTGCAGTATTATCAAACAGCACTGTACCGTTTTCAGAAATCAGGGTAATGCGCGTTATTTTGTTTGCTGCACTCACCCGCTGCAGATAAGGGATACCGCCTGTATCCATAGCCTCTGCCAGACAGACAGCCTCACTGCGCAGCTGCTGCTTCATATCCTCATACATCTCGCTGCTGAAAAAGATACCCTGTACCAGCGTCGTCATCAGAATCGTAAAGATCGCCAGCAGACACATGCTGCGAAAAATCCGCTTTTTCATCGGCTTTCCCGGCTTTCCCCGATGCGGTAGCCTACACCGCGCACCGTCTCGATCAGATCACCACTGTTTCCCAGCTTCTGCCGCAAACTGCGGATATGCACATCCAGCGTGCGGGTCTCCACCTCAGCTGTATAGCCCCAGATGCGGTCCAGAATTTTATCACGGGTCAGCACGATATTGCGGTTTTCCATCAGATATTCCAGCAATTCAAATTCTTTGTGGGTCAGCACGATTTCCTGCCCATCTGCCGTTACCCGGTGCATATCATGATTCAATTCGATACCACCACAGCACAATAGCCCCGATGTTTCCCGGCGCGTGCGGCGCAGTAGCGCCTTCACCCGGCTGACCAGCTCCATCATACCAAAGGGCTTGGCAATATAATCATCGGCACCGCTGTCCAGCCCAATGACCTTATCAAATTCCGTTCCTTTGGCCGTTACCATGATCACCGGCAGCTCTGCCGTGCGTCCATCGGCCCGCAACCGTTTCAGAATCTGCAGACCATCCTCTCCGGGCAGCATGATATCCAGCAGTACCAGCTCCGGCAGCTGCTGTTCCAGAGCAGCAGAAAAAGCTTTGCCGTCCGCAAAGCCTTTTGCCTCATATCCAGTGGCCTGTAACGTATATACCACCAGTTCCCGAATGCTGGCGTCGTCTTCCACGCAATAAATCATCTATGCATCTCTCCCATGCTTTCCTGTGACTGAGAAACTGACCCAATTGGCGATATTCACCGCATGATCCCCAATACGTTCAAAATATTTAGCCACCATCAGCTGATCCAGCGCCTGTTCTCCGCTCTGCGGGTCTGCGGCTACGGTTGCGATCAGCAGTTCCCGTTCTTCCAGGAACAGCCGGTCTACCTCATCATCAGACCGAAGCACCTCTTCCACCAGCACCAGATCCTTCTGCACATAGGCATCTACGCTACCAGTCACCATTTTCATGGTAGCCTGCGCCATCTGTTCTAAGGTGGCATTCTCAGCTGGCTTTATATTTCCCATCTTCAGAATATCGGCAATATCCTGCGTCTGGTCGCCAATGCGTTCCATATCGGTGATCATTTTCAAAGCAGACGAGATCAGCCGCAGATCCCGGGCTACCGGCTGTTGCTGCAAAAGCAGACGCAAACACAGCTGTTCGATCTCGCTCTCCATATGGTCAATTTCTTCTTCCAGTTTAATGGCTTCCTCCAGCGAAGCCAGGTTCCCATTCTGCAGCACAGCGGCGATCACACTGAGCGCTCGTTCACACAGCGCACCCATCTCAATCAGTTCCCGGTTGAGCAGCTCCAGCTGCAAATCAAATTTATTCCGCATATCAACCAAACCTCCCGGTAATATAATCTTCTGTCCGTTTATCCTGCGGCAGAGAGAACAGGGTTTCTGTCTGATTATACTCTATCACTTCGCCCAGCAGGAAAAAGGCAGTTTTATCCGAGATACGGGCCGCCTGCTGCATATTATGCGTTACCATGATAATAGTATAATCTTTCTTTAACTCCACTGCAAGGTCTTCAATTTTGGAAGTAGAGATAGGATCCAACGCCGATGTGGGTTCGTCCATCAGCAGAATTTCCGGTTCCACGGCCAGCGCTCTGGCGATGCAGAGACGCTGCTGCTGTCCACCGGACAGTCCCAGTGCGCTTTTTTTCAATCGGTCTTTTAATTCATCCCAGATGGCCGCATTGCGCAGGGAGCGCTCCACGATCTCGTCCAGTTTCACTTTACTGCGAATCCCATGGGTGCGCGGACCAAAAGCAATATTGTCATACACGCTCATAGGAAACGGATTGGGCTTCTGAAATACCATACCCACCCGTTTGCGCAGCAGATTGATATCCATATCGCCGTAGATATCTTCCCCATGCAGCAGTACCTCACCAGTGATCCGGCAGCCCTCCACCAGATCATTCATGCGGTTCAGCGACTTGAGCAGCGTAGACTTGCCACAGCCTGATGGCCCGATAAAAGCTGTGATCTCCTTTTCCTCCAAAGTCAGGTTGATATCCTTCAAAGCGTGGAACTCACCGTAATATAGCTCTAAATGGTTGATCTGAAATGCATCCATAGCAAATTTATCCTTTCGTAATTTTTTTTGCAACGAAATTGGAGACCCAGTTGATGACGATCACGATCAGCAGCAGGATGACTGCAGTGGCTGCGGCCTGGTTTGTATACAAGCCTTCCGAATACAGGCAGTACATGTGCACGGATAAGGTGCGGGCTGAGTCAAATACACTGCTTGGTACGGCTGCCATGGTACCAGCTGAAAAAATCAGTGCTGCCGATTCGCCTACAATGCGGCCTATGGCCAAAATCACACCGGCCAGAATACCCGGCACGGCTGTCGGCAGAATAATGCGAAATACGGTACGCACCCGTCCGGCGCCTAAACCAAAACTGCCTTCCCGGTAGCTGTCCGGCACCGCTTTTAACGCTTCCTCCGTGGTACGCATAATCAGCGGTAAAATCATAATAGCCAGCGTGAACGCCCCGGATAACAGGGACAGACCCCAGCCTAACGCTTTTACGAAAAACAGCGCGCCAAACAGACCGTACACAATGGATGGAATCCCCTGCAGGGTTTCCGTTGTTAATCGAATGATTTCCACAAATTTATTGCCCCGTTTGGCGTATTCCACAAGATAAATGGCGGAGGCGATACCGACAGGCGCTGCGATCAGCAGGGACAGCAACACCATCAGAATGGTGTTGATTAAAGCCGGCAGCAT
>CAMFFG010000134.1 GCA_945949655.1 uncultured Peptococcaceae bacterium | reverse complement strand
CATACCAACTTTTTTATTTTTGAAAAGTTGGTGTCACATCATTGACTAATGTACACATTTATCCGCCAATCGGGTCTGACACCCTGTATACATTATTTATCCAAATTTTTTGACAGATCGCTTGCGTCTTGCTGGAAGAAAAAGTATAATAGAAGCATCTGAATTTTATGTGATTGCTGGAGGAATTATCCCATGAAATTTTATACCTACAAAACCAAAGACACTGGCAGAGAAGAATTGGCCATCGGCTATGCAAAGGATGACAACCTGCTCTATCCGCTGCATCAGTTTGACATGCATTTTGCTGATATGACCGATCTGATCGCCCATATCACACCGGCTGAGCTGGAAATCCTCAAGCTGGCCAGCCAGAAAGAAGGCTTGCGCTTTTTGCAAAAAGACGGCGTTACGGCCTGCGCACCCATCTCCCACCCACGGCAGGATGTGATCTGCCTGGGTATCAATTATGCCGCTCACGCCGAAGAGTCGGCCCGCTACAAAAAAGAAGCGTTCGAGAGAGATCGACCCTATCCCATTTATTTTGCCAAACGGGTCAACGAAGCAGTAGCCGACGGCGGCATGGTGCCTGCCTATGAGAACCTGGTGGACAGCCTGGATTACGAGGTGGAATTAGCGGTGATCATCGGCAAGGATGCCAAAAACGTATCCAGAGAAAACGCCTATGATTACGTATTCGGCTATACTATTTTAAACGATATCAGCGCCCGCAATCTGCAGACGCGCCACAAACAGTGGTATTTCGGCAAAAGTCTGGACGGTTTTACACCCATCGGCCCCTGTATCACTACCATCGACGAATTCCAGAATCCGCCCGAATTAGCCATCAGAAGCTATGTCAACGGGGAACTGCGGCAGAACAGCAACACCAATCTGCTGATCTTTGATATTGCCCATATTATTTCTGAATTATCCCAGGGGATGACCCTGAAAGCCGGCACTATCATTGCCACCGGTACGCCAGCTGGCGTAGGTATGGGTTTTGAACCGCCAAATTTCCTGAAACCAGGCGATACGGTAACCTGTGAGATTGAAAAAATCGGTACACTGACCTGTACCATCGGTTAACATAAAACCAGCAGGCTGCAAAGGAATGAAAAAGATTTCTCTGCAGTCTGCTGGTTTTTTCATATATTTTACAATATTCTGCTATCTCTTTTCCGCCTTGTCCACTACAATACAGATGACGACTTTCTCATAGAGATAGGAGGATATCATGAACAAAAGAAGCCATATTTCCGCCACGACCCGAATGATCCAGCACACCGCCCTAAACAAATATGCCTTCTGGATGAAACTTGGCGCCATTGCACCGGATCTGCTGCTCTACACGTATTTTACCGGCCACACGTATACTGCCACTCAACACTGGTTTCATCAGAGCCTCCAGCATCTGCTGCAAAAAGGCAGACTGAACCGTCGCTCCTGTTTCCTGTTGGGTTATCTGTTGCACTACCTGGAAGATTATTTTACTTTTCCGCACAGTTCTGCCTACACCGGTACACTCACTCAGCATATACAATACGAAAGAAGACTGGAACACGATCTGCAGAACTATCTGACAGAACAGGCCCAAGCCTCTTATGAAATTGGCCCAATCTCTTTCCAGCAACTGCAGACACACTATCTGCAGCAGCGGCCAGATCCCCAGACGGATATCACCTACATGCTGCTAGCAGGAAGCCAGCTTTGCGCACAAATGCTGCACAGCTTTTTAGAAAACGACTTACAGCTGCAACCTGATTGGGAAATACCCACCTGCATTTCATCCCAACAGATCTGCCGATCTTAAGCTTGCTGTAAGGCCTCCAGCTGCTGCCAGTATTCTTCCAGACACAGACCGTTTTCTGTGATGTACTGCGCAACCTCCTGCCCCACATAGCGATAATGCCACGGTTCATAAATGATCCCCGTTTCCTCGCTTTTTCCCAATGGATAACGAAGAATAAAACCATACTTCCAGCAATTGGCCATCAACCACTGCTGCTCTGCCGTATCAGCCTGAGAGTCATCCAGCAGCTGATGACTGGTGGCTACAATGTCGGCAGTCAGGCCAGTCTGGTGCTCACTGGTGCCAGGATAAGCCACAACCGTCTTGGCCTTTTCATAGGCATCCTCGTAAGATAAACCGGTAGCCTGCTGTTTTTCCACCTGTTTTTCAAATAATGTCGTCTGCCGCTCCCAGGTGCGATAAGAGGAACAGATCATCGGAGATAAGCCTTCGGCTCTGGCATCCCGCAGCATCGCATTCAGATCTTCCGCGGCACGGATATCAAACTGAAAACTGGTATTGTCCACTGTGGTCATTTCCGGTACATAGCCATCAGGCAATGCGTGGCTGCTGTTTACCAGAACGATCTTCCAGCTTTCTTCTTCCGGCAGTACAGGAATCTGCGGTTCCTGCTGCTTATCCCCATCACCGTCATTGGTTGTGGGTTCCACGCCACTGACTGCCGGCCCTGTTGCCGGTGTTTCTTCCTGCACTGTGCCCGGCCTGCTGATCCAGACAACACAAACTACCAGCAGTAAAATAACTGCTGCCACAAACAGACGGCGTATGTTCTGTTTTTTTCTGTTTTTCTGATGCTGCACCCTGGTGTGTCTTGTTTCCTGCATTCTGTCTCTTCCTTTCTGCGCTGCCAGCTAAACATCCGTTCGCTTTTATTATACGCCATTTGTCCTGAGAAGTCACGTTTTTCCTTCCAGTGTAAAGTTTATTTTACTTTAGCCCTGATGACAGGTTCCACTCTCACGATGCCATCTGCTTGGCATCCACATTTCAGCCTAACTGCCGCAGCAGTTCCCGCAACACATGCAATTCCTCCTTGGACAAAGTAACACCCTTGCCCATTTTTGCATGTTCCGGGGCCCAGTCCCGCAAATCATATTTGGCAGCCCGCCCATTCCAGCTGATTTTGTTCAGTTCTTTGGTCCAGCCACTGCTGCTGGTGGACAGTACGCCAAGCTGCTCCACAATTTCATAACTGATCTCACTCATATCAGAAACCTCCTGTTCACACATTCCATTTTAGTTACATTCGGCAACAGAATCAAAATTCCTGCTATGATTGTCCGCTTTGCGGCAGCAATGCCACCGTCAGCCCTTGCATGCGGCACTGCTGCAGAACGGTGTCAATCTGCTGACAGATAGCCTGCTGCAGGCTGCCCTCGTACAGGGACAGAGTCGTGCCACCGGCACTGCCCTGATAGTACAGCACCACATCAGGCCGGCTTTTTAATGTCCACGCCGCGTATTTGCCGCAAGCCTCTCCGGCCTGGTTGTAGATCATGGCTCCTGTCAATAGCTGTTGCAAATCCTGTGTCATATTCTGCAGCAGTGTTTCCGCCGCCCAGCCGTGAAACTGATACCCATCGGGATCTACCGGAAACAGACTGCACCAGAAAGCATACACATTCTGGCTCTGTACATCCCGTTTTTCCGCAATCGTCGCCTGAAATGAAACATCGCAGCCCACCATTCTGCATTGCAATTCGGCGTAATCCTGCTCCAGCACAGTCAATCCATTGGCATGCAGATTCAAAAGCCAGCCCAGAAAAGCAGGGTTTTTCTCTCCTTTTTCGATAGAAATCAGATTGCCGCCCTGTCTGACACGGTCCATCAGCCGCTCCGCATACTCTGCCACCGCATTTCCGTAAAGCTGTGCCTGCTCCAGCAAAAGCAGAAACGAGGGATGAATATTGCGGTCCGCAATATTCTCATGCATGGTGCGCATGGAAAGCACGGTGTCAAACTGGCCCGCCGCCAGATCATGCAGATCCGTACACAAAAAAGTGACATTCTTTACCTGCAGTCTTTCCGCCAGCTGTTCTGCTGCAGCAATAGCCGTTTGCGTCCGGTCAATGGCTGTGATATGAGTCTGCGGCAACAGCCTGCCCAGAAAGCAGGATATAATGCCACAATCGCATCCAACCTCCAGAATTTCCTGCCCGAATTGCTCCTTGTGCGCACCGAGCCAGTTGCAAGCCTGCCGATAAAAGTCGCCGTCATAAGCGCCGGAAAAGGTGACTGCCGTTTTCCAGTCCGCATTTTTTATATCATAAATACGCTGGGCATCTGTCTCCTCCCAGAGTGCTTTTTTCAATTCGTCAGCGCGCCCTTTCCCCAGTTGCTCCTGCAGCTGCAGATAAACACCATTTTTATCTTTCGCAGGGCGAATCCCCAGCTCTATCAGATATTGCAACCCTGCATTCTTTTGTTTTTTCATATCTATGACAGCTATGCTGACTGCGCACCGCTGTCTGTTCACGCTCCCCTGCATTGATGTATGTCTCATTATAGGAGATTTTCTTTGCTCCTGCAAGCTGTAAGAAAGAAACTGCCTGAGACATGCGCATACAAAAACAGGCTGTACACATATTACCGGTGTGACAGCCCATAGATTATTTCCGCAAAAACTATGCGTCTCTGCTTTCTTTAAGATCCTGTTTTTCCTGCGATTTTTTGCGTTGTGCCTGCCGTTCTGCATGTTTGCGCAGATTGCCCAGTTTGCGGGACATGGCATTGGGATTACGCTGCAGAATATTTCCCCGTTTATGCACCAGAATATTCAGCTGTTCCTCGTTGGCGGCCAGAGATTGCAGCAACAGGTTGCCTTTTGCCGTCTGGCTCAGTTTTCGTTCCT
>CAMFFG010000133.1 GCA_945949655.1 uncultured Peptococcaceae bacterium | reverse complement strand
AAGCAGTTATGGTGTCGGTAACACCAAAAGTCATTGAAACACCGGTGATCGCCGCTATGGCGAAAAACGGCATTCAGGTAAAAGCCATCGCCCGGGTAACCGTGCGGGCCAATATTGACCGTCTGGTGGGCGGCGCCGGAGAAGAAACCATCATCGCCCGTGTCGGCGAAGGGATCGTGAGCACCGTCGGCAGTGCGGAAAGCCATAAAGATGTGCTGGAAAATCCCGATAACATCTCCAAAACTGTGCTGGCCAAAGGGCTGGATTCAGGTACAGCTTTTGAAATTTTGTCCATTGATATTGCCGATGTGGATGTAGGGAAAAACATCGGTGCTGAACTGCAGATCGACCAGGCCGAAGCGGATAAGAATATTGCTCAGGCGAAAGCCGAAGAACGGCGCGCCATGGCGGTAGCACAGGAACAGGAAATGAAAGCGCGGGTACAGGAAATGAGAGCCCGCGTTGTGGAAGCAGAAGCAGAAGTTCCCATTGCGCTGGCCGAAGCGCTGCGCAATGGCAATCTGGGTGTAATGGATTACTACAATATGCTGAATGTGCAGGCCGATACCACCATGCGGGATCACATTGCTACTGCAACCAGCCCCAACGTGGAAAAAGAATAGGGTGATGCCACATGGAATGGCTAATGATCATTGCATTTATTGCAATCTCTGTGCTGGAGAGCAAAAAGAAAAGCGATAATGCCAGACAGCAGCGGGAGAAACGACAGCAGATGCAGGGGCAGAGCGTTTATCGCAGCGACGGCGGCTCTATTGCCCAGCCCAAAGCAAAAACGCCTGCCGCAAAGTCCAAGCCGGCATCTGCCAGACCGCAGCCGCAAAAAACGGCGGGTAGTCTGATGGATACACTGAGCAAGAGCGTGCGGGAGCTGGAGCAGTATCTGGGAATGGATGACGCAGAGGACCAACCGACACCCAGAAAAGCAGCGGGCGGAAAAACCCCGCAGCCGGGCCAAAAGGCTGCACCTGCCAAGAAACAAAAAAAGGCAATGCCACAGACTGCAAAAAAATCTCCGGCTGATCTGCCAACCCAGACACTGATGGAGCAGCGACCGGACCGGGAGCAGAGGGAAGCCCACACCAAGGTGGCAGCGTCGGTAAAACCGCTGAAAAATGCTTTTGAGAATCAGGAACAGTGCGAGCATCGCATTGAACTGAATCCAAACATTCAGTACAGCAAACAGAAACAGGCTGCGATGGCGCAGCAGGCTGCCATTGTGCAGACCGACAGGGACAGTCTGATCCAGGGAATCATCTGGTCGGAAATTCTTGGTAAACCAAAAGCCTATCAGCCAAACCGGCCCAGATTTCACCGGTGAGGGCTTTATAGGACATTCTAGCAAAAAAAGAGGCATAGCGGACAGAAATTCTGTCTGCTGTGCCTCTTTCCATTATGTGGGCAGTTATTTCAATATAGCGGCTTTCAGATGATCTATGCCCAGTCGTTCCACAGTGCGGATGGTACGTTCCTTGCCGTTTTTGTTTTCCTGGAAATACTGATATACTTTATCCAGCAAAGCCAGCAATTCTTCCTCGGTCAGATCCTGCGCGATGACTTCCCCGACACCCGGTTTGGCACCACCGTTGCCGCCGATGGTCAGCATCCAGCCTCTGGCTGTGGCCAGAATGCCCAGATCGCGCACCCGGGGCATGGCACAGCCCAGAGGACAGCAGCTGACACCCACTTTTACTTTGCCAGCGTCGTGGGCTTTGGAGATGCGCTCTACTTCACGACCGATGGCGTGATTATCCCTGCCTGGTGTTGCGAATTTGCAGAACCTGCTGCCGGGGCAGACAATTACCTTACCTTTCGGGAAGCAGAGGCGACTGCCAAAGGCCTGCTCCAGATCCTCCCAGAGCGGATTCACGTTTTCCTCTTTGACATCCATAAAGCTGATTTTTTTGGCGGTAGTGGCCATCAGTGTGGTTACGCCATATTTTTTGGCCAGGTCAGACAGCGTGGTAAAATCCTCCGGTGTCATGTAGCCCTGATCAATGCTGATGCCTAACGAGTAGGTACCATCCCTGTGCTGACTGACATGATGTTTAAACTGTTCCATAATCCATTCCTCCCTGTATACAATGGTGATCACAGTTTCAGTATAACATAAATTCCGCCAAATACCAGCCCTCGCCCGCATGTATGCAGAATGTTTTCGGCAGGTTTGTTTCTTCGGATTCAGCGTGCTGTTCAATGTATATTTTGCTGATACCGGTTATCAGAACTTCTTTCTGTACGCTGACCCAGCCCCTCTGTTATACTAAAAATAAATATAAAAAATGATGATGGAAAAGGAAAAAATAAAAGAAACGAGGCACAAAGATGGAAGAACAGTATTATTCAATCGGTGAAGTCAGTAAAATCTGTAATATTTCCAGAAAAGCGTTGCGTTATTATGATGAGATCGGTCTGGTGTCGCCAGATAAAATCTGTGACAATCGTTACCGTTATTACAGTAAAAATAACATGCTGCTTGTGCCGATTATACGTTATTACAAGCAGATGGGCTTTAAGCTGGAAGAAATGCGCTGGCTGCTGTCCGGGGGCAGTTTTCAGGATATGGAAGCCTCGTTTGAAGAAAAAATTGCTGCTCTAAAAAAACAGGAGCTGGAAATTCATCGTCAGTATGTTTCTATCAGAGAATGGTATGATCTGATTCGGGAAGCAGAGCAGGTGATTGCTGACGATGTGCGGGAAGTGTCGGTGCGTTTCTGGGAGAGCCAGACCTATCTGTTTCAGGAACAGACTTTTTCTGGACCTTATCTGGAGCTGCTGATCAATATCGATTTTACAAACTTTGTAGAATCTCTGGGAAACCGGACAAAAGGTGCGCTGGTGCTGCAGTTTCCCTCGTTGAAGAAGCGTATGCAAAACGCGCCACAGACGGTTCGGATTTTACAGCAGACCATTCTGGAATGTCCTGCCCAACACCGCATGCAGGCGGGCGGTGCCATGATGCTGAGCTGTTATCATATTGGAGCGCATGAAACCATGCCGCAGACCTATCAGAAGATGCTGGACTGGGCAGAGCGCCATCATTATCAGTGTGAAGAGATCTGCTATGAGCGCTGTGTAACCGATTACTGGACCACACGCAACAGCGATGTTTTTGTGACGGAACTTCTGATTCCGATACAGCGCAAAAAATAAAAAGCGACAGCGGATCAGCAGAGACGAACAGGCGCAGCAGGTTTCTATCAGGAATTTTTGACGGATGGACCTTGACCTTCCCGTTAAGGGGAAGGTTTATAATAAAAGTAGTATAACAGCGAACAGGGAGGCGATTGGATGGGCTTAAAAAATGGCGAAGCACTGGGAATGATTGAAACACTGGGGATGGTGCCAGCCCTCTATGGTGCTGATTTTATGTTGAAGGCAGCAGATGTGGAGCTGGTTTCTTATGAGAATGTAGGCTCCACACTGGTTACGGTTATTATAAAAGGCGATGTGGCCGCGGTGACATCTGCCGTGGAAGCTGGCGCAAAAGCAGCGGCCTCGGTGGGAAAACTGACTGCCCACAACGTGATTCCACGGCCGATTCGGGCTGTGGATGATATTGTAGCAGTGCATGGGATTGAGGCATAACAGAAGCGAGGAGAGAGTGAGATGGCACAGAAGAATGCATTCGGTCTGATCGAAATATTTGGTTTGGCCTATATTCTGCAGGCCGCAGATGCCATGGGAAAAGCGGCGGATGTGGATGTTGTAGGCTATGAAAATGTGGCTTCCGGTTATATTTCCGTGCTGGCGGAAGGCGATGTGGCGGCGTGTCGGGCTGCTGTGGATGCCGGTGTCAAAGCAGTGGAAGAAATGGGTGGTCAGGTGTACAGTGCGGTAGTGATTGCCAATCCGCATCCTGCCTTGCGTAAAATTACAGAGCGGTATGCGATCAAGCAGCTGTTAGGCTGATGGCTGGGAGGTGCAGAATATGAATTTGCTGGATCAGGATTTGCTGTCCATACAGGAGGCACGTATTCTGGCGGAAAATGGACAGCAATGTCAGAAAAAACTGGCTTTGTTCACCCAGGAACAACTGGATCACATTGTGGAGGCGATTGTTCGGGAGATAGAACAGCATGTGGAAGAACTGGCACATTTATCGGAGGAGGAAACCGACTGCGGCCGCTGGCAGGATAAAGTGCTGAAAAACAGATTTGTATGTACATCCTTATATCAGAAATTGCAGGAGATGCGTTGCGTAGGTATTATTGCGGAAGATCGGGCGCACGGCACCGCTGATGTGGGCGTACCGTTAGGCTTGATTGTAACCTTGTCGCCAGCTACCAGCCCGGTATCGGTAACCATCGCCACGGTACTGACCGGTCTGAAAGCGGGCAATGTGGTCATTGTCTCGCCACATCCGCGGGCCTGTCATGTTATCGGCAAAGCCATGGACTGGATGATCGCCGCAGCGGAACAAGCAGGGTTGCCGGAAGGTGCACTGGCTTATCTGCATACGGTATCACCGGCTGGTACGCGGGAGTTGATGCGGCATAAAGCAACCGCACTGCTGATCAATACTGGCGTACCTGCTATGCTGGAGGAATGCCACAACAGCGGAAAACCGCTAATTTATGGTGGAAACGGACATGGTCCGGCTTTTATTGAGCGGACAGCTGACCTGGCACAGGCGGCAGCCGAT
>CAMFFG010000132.1 GCA_945949655.1 uncultured Peptococcaceae bacterium | reverse complement strand
GTCAGACTTTCCTCTTTGCTGACATACCCCACCTGACATGGCCATTCGAAATCACGCACACTCACAATTTTGAGCTTTTCATTAGTGATAAATATTTTATCAATTACTGTACTGGGAAAGGCACTGACTGCATCCGAGCGCAGCAGATACTGCCGCAAATTATTGAATCCGCTGATATGCAACATTTTATGTGTTGCATTATGATTCTGCAGTAGTTTTTCTGTCACCGGATTTGCTGATTTACGATGTGTAATGAACGGATACATCAAAACATCCTCTATATCCAAATTTTCTCTTTGCAGCAGAGGATGATCCTCTTTAGCCACAAACACCATTCTGTCATCAAAAAGTTTATGATACTGGAGTTTTATCTTACTCAGTTCATTGCGTCTGTCATTTTCATCAACATAGCTCACCAGCACAATTCCAAGATCAAGATTTTCTTCCGCAACAAGTTTCAGAATATAGTCCGTATCGTCTTCTATCAGTTGCACAATCAGTTCCGGATACTGCTGCTGCAAATTCATCAGCGTATCGACAAGGAGAATATCACAGAAGTATGGAATTCCTCCGACGCGCAGTTTACCTTTTATATCTCCATTCTCCTGATACTCAATGTGCTTGATCCTATGCACAGCCTCCATAATTGCTCTAGATTCTTTTAAGACGAGTTCCCCCTGTGGTGTGAAAGAAATCCCCTTCTTACTTCTGTGCAGAATTTCAAATCCTAATTCATCTTCCATTTCTCTTACCGCAACACTTAACGACGGCTGCGAGATAAACAGCACCTGCGCTGCTTTCGAAAAAGATCCATATTCCGCCAGAGCAATAAGATATTTAAACTGATTCAGACGCATGCTTTCTCTCCTATCTGCAATTCTCAATTTAATTATCTATATTCGCTGCGAATGTCTAAAACCCTTTTCAACTGTCCAATCAGCCAAAAACGAACTGTATATACGGGATTCCGAATATACAAACTGTCAAACCAGAAGCCAAAACACTTGAAATACCATACAAATAAATTTCTTTAGCAGAAATCCACTCGGAATTTCCGTGTAGCAACGCAGCCATTGGAGACGCAGACGGTATTAAGATACCAAAATGGCAAGTAAAAACCAATAAACTGGTCAGCATAAGCGGATTGATACCTAAAGAAATGGCAAACGGATAAAAAACAGTAAGGAGAATTGCACCGCCGATACTCTGCAAAATGATGCTGGTAACAGCAATGGCTGTCAAAACAATGATTAGCAGAAACACTGTTGGAGAATGACCAGCCAGCAAAGGGCTTAAAGCTCTCATCATGAAATCTGTAATCCCTGTCTCCTCTGATGTTAAAACCCTGGAAAGCGGCATAACCACTGATACCAGAAATATCACGTTCCACTGCATTCCCTGCGATACGACTTTTGGGAAATCCAGAATCGGTTCTCCTTCTGTTTTGATGCAACACATAATTGCAACTATCAGAAATGTTGTTCCCACTGCTTGGATTCTATCCAGAATCTCCGTTAAGAAAAATTCTTCAGGAAGCATTCCGGGAGCTATCAGCAACAGAATCAGCAATCCCACAAACCCCGCTATCATTTTCTGGTGTTCTGTCAGCTCTGCATCCATATCCCCAAAAGCCCTCTCCGGCCGATTTTTCAAAAGACTAACATCCAGTTTGAAAAACATCTTTCCGAACAAAATATAGACCACAATACATAATATTCCCATAGGAAACGTAAAACAGACATAGGTCAGATAGTCTGCTGTTAACCCGGTCATATTTTCTAAAACTCCAAATATAGTAATTCCAATTGTTTTAAATGGAAATAATGCAAGTCCAAAAGCAGCAGCTGCAACAATTCCCACTATCATAAAAGATGGAAACGGATCATGTGGTTTATATCCAACTTCCTCACAAATACTATACAAAATCGACCAGCATATCATAATAGCCGGTATAGTGCTAGTAACTGCTGAAATTATGAATGTCGAAAACAGAAAAGCAGCGATAAAAAGCCACGGTCTTCCCCGAGTGATCCTACAACTGATAAACCATACAGCAATTCTGTGGCTTAAACCTGACTGCTCCACACATGCTGCTATAACCGTCATAAAAAAAATCAGCAGTAGTGCACTACTTCCCCAGCCTGATGCCAGTGCTGTTTTGATATCCATTGCCTGAACTGCAACTAGTACCATCAACCCTACAATGCTAGGCCAAAGAAGCCCGATTGTTGTCCAGGCAAACAACAGGCCCAGAAAAATACCTAATACTTTCATGCCCAGTTGCGTCAATGGTGCCACTGCAGGCAAATATCCAAAGCCAAATAAAAGTGTAAAAAAAATAACTACTTTAATAAAGTATATCCGTTCCTGCTTTTTTGCGATATTAAATACAGACATCTCTATTAATCCTTATTTTATAATTATGGTTTATTTTTCTGATTGTTTAGTCAGAAAAATAAACCATCTCTGTTTTTCAGTTAGCGCAACGTTTTCTTCGATCACGGAAAACCATCTTCGGTCCTTCATCCGTCAGCGTAATTGTTTGGAATTTATTATTCAGCAATGGATTGGTGTAAGTATAGTCACTGCGTTTATGATGTGGTCCTCTACTTTCTTTCCGGTTTTCTGACATCAGTGCTGTAGCCATCGCATAATCAATTAAGTCCAGTACTTCCAGCGCACGCATCAGTTCATGACTAGTTTCTGCTTTTATCTGTTTGAGGGAGTAACGTTTTAAATCACTCAGATATTTAATCCCGGATTTCATTAATGTTTCAGAACGCACATTCATCCCTACATAGGTATTCATAATCTGCTGCAAAGTGGAGTTAGCTTCTTTCCAATGAGCCCCTTCTTCCCTGCTTGCAATCTGTTCATACAGAGCGACTTTTTCTGCAATCAAAGGATGATCTGCCACATCATATTCCGCAATGCTTTTTACATATTCACAGGCATTTTCCCCTGCAACATGACCAAATACTGCAGCACTAGTAATATCGCCACGAACATTTCCGGCAGAGTTACCAATCGCATATAACCCTTTGATATTGCTCATACTATTGATATCTACATCAATCCCACGACCCAAGAATACATACTCAAAGGAAGCGAATTCAATCATGCTCTTACGCAAATCAATTTCATACTGTTCCAGATAATCGGTAATAGAGGTGTCACCTTCTGCTACAAATGCATCATGCAACATATATTCCATATCTTCTTCAGATGTCTCAGAGCAGTTCATAAATACTGGACCACTGCCATCTGCCAATTTTTCAGAAAATACCTCTCTCCAGATATCGGATGTCGCATCACAATATTCTCTGCTAGGCTTTTCAACAAACGGACCTAGTGGTTTTCCGTAGTAGTCAGTCAGAACACCAATCCATGTTGCTTTCCCAGAACGTGCAAATAATTTCGGACCAGCCTGTACTGCCGGAATATCTAAATTAACTAAACTTGCACCTGCACGGTATGCCATAGCTGCACCACTGCCAGTATCAGCGGGACAGCTAGCAGTATTAAATTCATAAGCGGGGTTCTGTCCAGGATACATTCTAACTGTATGGCCAGTACCAACAATTACTGCTTTTGCCTGGAAAACAACAACTTCCGCCTGTTCTTCATCTGCAATATTTACCCCAATAGCACCAACAACTCTGCCATTGCCATCTGTCAATAACTCATTTACAACAGTTTTATTCATAATCCGTGCGCCGTTTTTCAAAGCCTGTTTGGTTAACAGCGGTTTTTGATTACGGCCATCATATTTTAAATGATATTTTCTGCGGCCAGGCATTGCATGCCCTTCAAAATTCCATTTACCAGTAGGCTTCATATCAATTCCATAACTATCCCACAGTTTGATAACCTCAAAGGACCGATTCATCATTAAAGCAACGAGATCCAGATCCTGCCATGGACCTACCAGTGTCTCCATAACTTCCTGTAAAATTGTATCAAAATCATCGCCGTGTATTTCTGGAATGTAACACATAAAATGGTCATTCCCTGTTGCACCAGACCCGGATCTTCTGGTGTCGGCTTTTTCAGCAATTACAACATCAGCACCATTTTTTGAAGCTGTGATAGCTGCCTGTAAACCACCAATCCCGCCGCCAACGATTAAAACATCACTCTTTACGATATTTTCTCTTACTTTAATTTTCATGATTTATCACTCCTTACCTGGTACATCTACATGCAGCATCATATGAGACAATGGATAGCGCAATGTGATTGCATGCATTGGGCAGTCAATTGCACAGGCACGACAGTGCCAGCATTCTTCCGGGTATTTTACAATAATTTCTTTTTCTTTTGAAACTTTAATTACATCCAACGGACAAATTGTAGCACAATAGCCACATTGAATACATTTTTCACGATCAATTACTGGGGGCATACTTTACACCTCTTTATTTAAATTACATATTTGTTTTGATATTAAAATATTCATATTCGATCGAATTCATATTTTCTGATTATAGTTTATCCTATCTATTGCAAAATGTAAAATACTGTATATCTATTTTGTTTATAGGCATAGCCTATACTCTTTTTGTAGTCTTATCACCTGAACCTTTTCATCAACCGCTAGCAGGTATTGTTACCAACAAAAAAAGAGGATTCCTCTTTTACACAAAAGGAATCCCCTCAAAATAACCTAT
>CAMFFG010000131.1 GCA_945949655.1 uncultured Peptococcaceae bacterium | reverse complement strand
CGGGCCACCGGTTCCATATTGCGTGGAACCTGAATGCCTTTGGCGCGCAGCTGACCTTTGACATAGCTATTGACTTTACGCGGAGACAGCCCCATGGGGCAGGCGAACATTTCGCACACGCCGCAGTCACAGCAGTTCATGGCATCTCCAAAGGTTGCCAGATATTCATCGTTGTCGGTGATCTGGTCTTCTCTCCAGATATTGCGCATTACCAGGTTTGGACGGATCTGATGTCCGATCATATAACGCGGGCACAGGTCGGTGCACATTTTGCACTGGATGCAGGCGGCACGGGCCTGACGTTTGATGGTATCCAGCGGCAGGCTGGCCCGCTGGAACAGATAATGATCCTTCGGCAATACAATGATATTACCGGTAGTCTTGGTTACAACCGCTTCTGCGATGGCTTTGTCATCGGCAGGGATCTTGCCCATCATCGGACCGCCTAAAATAATGGCATAGTCGGAAATGGTAGGCTGGGCAGCTGCAATACATTCGGTTACTGGTGTGCCGATGGGCACTTTCAGCATAATTGGTTCTTTTACTTCCCCTACTACAGACAGATATTTTTCTGTAACAGGTGCGCCATGCAGCGCTTCATACAGGTTCAGCATGGTACCTACGTTGTCTACCACAGCGCCTACATCCAGTGGAAGACCGCGTTCCGGTACGCTTCTGCCGGTAACCATCTGTACCATGGTCTGCTCGTCGCCAGCCGGATAGAAGGTTGGCATTTCAAAAATCTCAATGTCGGCATGTGCACGGTCAATGGCAGCTTTCAAAGAAGCGATTTCTTCTTTGTATTTGCCTTTGAGTGCGATGACTTTGCGACTTGCGCCGATGTGCGCAGCAGTTGCTGTGATCGCTTCCACGATCTGATCAGCAAAGGTACGGCACAGATATTTGTCGGTTTCGATCAGTGGCTCACATTCCGCTGCGTTCACGATAAAGTATTCTGCTTTGGCATTCAGCTTTACGTGCGTCGGGAACCCTGCACCACCGGCCCCTACGATACCTGCATCTTTTACGGTATCAATAAAACTCAAGGTCATACACCACACTTTTCTAAAGAAAATCTATGGAATCTTCCTACTATTTGAAAAACTTAAACCAAACCGGGATCGAACTCTTTATCATCCACAATTCCCACCACGGTGGCATCTACCGAGGCTCCGGCACTGCCGGTGGCAATGCGGGCGGTGCTGCCGGTAACGATAATAACAGTCTCGCCCATGCCGGCACCGATCATGTCGGCGGCCACCACAGGCACGCTGCACGGTTTATCGTTATCCAGAATATTGATCGGCTGTACGATCAGCAGCTTCATTCCGGTGAGTGTCGATTCTTTTCTTGTGGCCCAGATATTGCCGATTACTTTTGCAATCTGCACTGAAATTCCTCCTCTTATGCCGCAATTATTCCCGAACCAGTGCTACGCCATGGTTCTGCGCATATTCCTTGGCCAGATCAGTTACAATGGCTCTGGCGCCTACAAGAATCCGGCTTCCTCCACACTGACAGGCGTCGGCAACGCTCCGTTCGCTGATCAGATGATTTTCCAGCTTCACGGTTTTGTCAGCGTTCTCAGGCGCTGCGGTCTGTTCTGTTGTCTTAACGGTTTCTATTGTGCATTCTTTTTTATCTGCTTCCTGTGTGCAGGTGGCTCCAACCGGAGCGCCATTCACAAGAACATCTTCAATTTTATCCGGGCAGCAGATGATCAGACCGGACTGTTCCAGCATACCCAGCTGGCTGCGGAACATTTTATAATATACCTTGGCAGCGGTCTGCCGGTAATTGTATAATTCGATCTGGTCCTGCAGCAGATAAACGGTCTTACCCATCAGCAATGCCTGTGATACCAGTTTTGTGTACGGCGTATCACAGATCCCGCTGGCGATCTTGGCCAGGGATTCATTGGTTAAATCATGGAGTACCACGGCTTCGCAGCTGGCGATATCCACATCGTAGTTGCATTTCTGCGCACATTGGATGCGATATTTTTCTTTTACTCTGGCGCTTTCCAGCAGAGTAAACCGACAGGGCGGCAGTGGACTGTCCTGAGTCAGACCTATTAAAATCGGTTTCTGAGACTCTGGTGCATCTGCGGTGCAGAATCCGGTGGTGCTGCAGGACTGTGCAGCTTTGTTTTCTGCCAATGCCGCGATCACACGCTTTGCAAGTTCGTCTACCAACGCATCGAAGTCCAAGGGATCCCCTTCTTTCTCTTATACGACTGTTCCATCCAGTTTGCAGTTCATGGCAATACCGGCTGGTGTCACCAGAAACGGATTGGCCGGTTTCACGGTATGGATTCCGGTCACTTTTTCAAAAACGGTTTCGATACCGGTTAAACAGCAGGTACCGCCACAGAGATACAGGGTATCGACATCATCCTGGCTGACATAGCGGTTGACGATGGTGGCCATCTTTTCGATGACAGGCTTGACGATGGGAAAAATTTCTTTGTGCCGTTTGTAATCCTGTTTGATCTGTTCGGCTTCCTCGAAAGAAATTTTGTAGTTCCCGGCCAGTACCAGCGAAAGATGGGTACCTCCGGTCGGTTCATCCTCGATCTGTGTCACAACACCGTTTTTTAAGATAGCCAGTCCGGTGGTGCCGCCGCCGATATCCACGACCACGCCGTCCTCGATCTGGTAAACGGCATTAGCTGCGGATGGTTCATCCAGAATATTGGTCACTTCCAGGCCAGCACCCTCTGCAATGTACTGATGGGTTTTGATGCTGTCTTCTGTGCCGGCCGGCATGGCGATGGCACAATACTGCAGTTCTGTGCCTAGCCGCGTCTCCAGCTTTTCTTTCAGAGCACGCACGATCTGCAGTGCACCTGTATAATCCACCACGACGCCGTCTTTCAGCACGCTGGCCGCCTGTTTTTCGCAGGCAATGGGATTGTTCTCCTCATCCAGCACCACCAGAACAATATAGGCTGTACCCAGATCCAGGCCCACCTTTAATTTGTCGCCAACTGGTTTGAATGTCTTTGTTTCCGATTGTTCAACCCGTTCCATATATGCGTTTACCCGTTGTAAATCCATCATTTCTGAAAAACTCCTTCTCTGGAAGCTTATTTGATAATTCTGCCTAAGGTCAGTTTTCCTAAGCTGGTCGCATTGCCTTCATCGGTGTCAATGTGCATGCGGCAGCGGAATTTATCGCTGACACGCACAATAACATCTTTGAATACGATCGGGCGTTCACCGCCGATTTCCACGCTGACATGCTGATTGTCCACCAGGCCCATTCTGCGCGCATCGGCATTGGTCATATGGATATGACAATGTGCCACGATAACGCCTTCCGGAATGGTTACACTGCCTTTTGGCCCTTCCAGAGTGATAGAACCGGAGCCAGCCACATCGCCGGATTCCCGCAATGGAGCTTTCACCCCTAAACCTCTGGCATCACTCTTGGATAATTCAACCTGGGTTGCTTTCCGTACAGGCCCCAGAACAGAAACATTATCTTTTCTGCCTTTCGGCCCTACTAAATTGACACGCTGTTCAGACAGGAACTGTCCCGGCTGGGATAATTCCCGTTTTGGTGTTAACGCAGCGCCCGGCCCGAATAATGTTTCCAGATCGGCCTGGCTTAAATGCACGTGGCGGGCAGATACTTCGACCTGCACATATTCTCTGCCGATGGCATCTACAACTGCGTTTACAACCTGATCCACCATGCTTGCTTCACTCATTTATATTCACCTGCCAAATGCATAAACATCATGATCCGTAAAGCACTGGACAGACGGTTCAGTACTTCCAGGATATCGCTTCTGGTATAACGGTTTCCTTCGTGGAGCGCTGTGATTGCTGTTGTTTCCACTTCTCTTGCCTGGGTGTACAGCTGATTCAGCTGGGCGTATTCCAGTCCTCTGGTATAGTCTGGCACGCTGGCCTGCTCTACCTGATAGTATTTTAACGGATCCTTAGCTCGGTCCTGCAGCTGGGCAGGGGTAAAGCCGAGAATGGTTTCTACTACTAGCGGCTGGTTTAGTACATGACTCCGCAGGATATTCCGTAATATTGTTAAAATATGATTTAAGTCGTCAATCAGCTTCTGACTGCCGCCCCGTTCTGCTATCATAGCCTGATTCAGGATGATCTGTGCCTGCAGGCTTTCCACCTTACCGCGGAACAGAATCTGAGGATGGTCCTTTGGCACCAGCACATCACCGTACAGAACTGTCATGTGTACGGGCTTTTCAAAATAGCAGGCGCCTGTGGTGTAATCCACATACTTGGCGCAGTCAGTCGTTGGCTGAGCCGCTGCAGAAGGCATAGGGGGAACCTCAGCTGCAGCTGTGACGGATTCCGGCTCATTACCGGGTTTTGGTCCGCTGATAATTTTAATTTGGCGTCCCATCAGATATTCACGGGCTGCCGGAGAGAGGATATAACCCGGCTCCACATAGTAGACTTCGGGTTGCTCACTGCGAGGCACTTCTGCTCTCACCTTTGCCTCCGTAATTACCTTCAAACGCTACACCCCCTTATTGGGTCAGAAAATACGCGATTATTTTAATTTAGGCAGGATGGATTCCACTTCTTCGTGTGGACGTGGGATCACATGCACTGCCAGCAGTCCGCCGATGCGTTCTGCAGCAGCTGCACCTGCATCTACAGAAGCTTTTACAGCTCCTACATTACCG
>CAMFFG010000130.1 GCA_945949655.1 uncultured Peptococcaceae bacterium | reverse complement strand
GCAGCCATTGCGGAAAAGGCTAAAAAATCTCTGAAAGGTCTGAAAGTTCTGACCTATTACGGCTGCCTGATGGTTCGTCCGCCAGAACTGGCCTGTGATGATGTGGAAGATCCGATCAGCCTGGATGAAATCATGAAAGCGCTGGGCGCTGAAGTGATTCCATGGGGCTTCAAGACAGAATGCTGCGGTGCCAGCCTGACTGCCTGCCGTCCAAATGTAGGACTGGATATGACACAGAAAATTCTGGACGCTGCGAAGAAATCCGGTGCTGACTGTATCGTGACAGCCTGTCCAATGTGCCATTCCAATCTGGATATGCGTCAGGTACAGCTGAGCAAAACAAACGGCGCATACAATATGCCGGTTTATTTCATCACAGAACTGATCGGGGTAGCGCTGGGTATGGATCCAAAAGATCTGGGGATCAACCGGCACTTTATTCCGGCAGAAGCAACATTGACGAAAATCGGAAAAACCAGTGAAGGCGGTGAAGCATAGTGGAAAGAGTAGGGGTATTTATCTGTCATTGCGGCTCTAACATCGGCGCCGTGGTTGACTGTGCAAAAGTAGCAGAAAACGTGAGAGATTATCCTGGCGTTGCCTACAGCACAGATTATAAATATATGTGTTCAGAACCTGGTCAGGAAATGATCCAGAATGCCATCAAAGAACATAAGCTGAACCGCGTGGTTGTAGCTTCCTGTTCTCCCCGTATGCATGAAAAAACATTCCGGGCCTGCGTGGAAAAAGCCGGCCTGAATCCCTATATGTTTGAAATGGCCAATATCCGTGAACATTGTTCCTGGGTACATGCCGGTAAAAATGAAGAAGCAACTGCCAAAGCCACTGATCTGGTAAAAATGGCAGTTTCCAAAGTGTGCAAGAACGAACAGCTGCAGAAAGGCCATGCACCTGTTACCAAACGTGCGCTGCGGGATCGCCGGGATCCAGTGCGCGCTGGATATCGCTAACAATGGCTATCAGGTGGATATTCTGGAACGGACTCCGTCCATCGGCGGTAAAATGTCCCAGATCGATAAGACCTTCCCGACCATCGACTGTTCTGCCTGTATTCTGACCCCGAAAATGGTAGAAGCCAGCAGCCATCCCAACATCAATCTGATCACTTATTCCGAACTGGAACATGTAGATGGTTATGTGGGCAACTTTGAAGTGACCATCCGCAAAAAAGCCCGTTCTGTTGACATGAAAAAATGTACCGGCTGCGGTACCTGCATGACCAAATGTCCAGGGAAAGCAGACGACGAATTCAACATGAATCTGCGGAAACGTACCGCTATCTACACGCCGTTCCCACAGGCAATCCCCAACAAACCGGTGATTGACCGTGTGAACTGCCTGAAATTCAAGAGCCGGGAAAATGGCAAGGATGTCCGCGGGATCTGCTCTAAATTCTGCCCGACCGGCGCCATTGATTACGAACAGGTGGATGAACTGGTAAAAGAACAGTACGGTGCCATCGTTATGGCGACCGGGTATGACCAGTTTGACCACAGCGTTTACGGCGAATACGGCTACGGCAAATATCCGGATGTAATCTCCGGTCTGCATTTTGAACGTCTGGTAAATGCTTCCGGTCCGACCCAGGGCCATATCGTGCGTCCGTCGGACCACAAGGAACCAAAAACCGTTGTTATGGTAAAATGCGTTGGTTCCCGTGATCCGGAACACGGCAAGAGCTATTGTTCCAGAACCTGCTGTATGTATACTGCAAAACAGGCTACCATGATCCGTGACCATTGTCCGGATACCAAAGTGTATGTATTCTATATGGATGTTCGTACACCAGGGAAAATGTATGATGAATTCTACAACCGTACCAGAGAAGAATACGGCGTGGAATATATTCGCGGTCGTGTATCCAAAATCTATCAGGACGGCGAACAGCTGATGGTAAAAGGGGAAGATACCTTACTGGGCCGTCAGGTGGAAATCAATGCCGATCTGGTAATCCTGGCCGATGCCATGATTCCGCAGTCTGACTCGGAAAGAATGGCACAGATCGTAGGGATCGGCTACGATAAGGATGGCTGGTTCACCGAATCTCATCCGAAACTGGGTCCGGTGGAAACCCATACAGCCGGTGTGTTCCTGGCTGGTGCATGCCAGGGTCCGAAGGATATTCCAGACTCTGTAGCACAGGCTGGCGCTGCCGCTGTAAAAGTATGTGCACTGCTTTCGAAAGATCAGCTGGAAACCGAACCTACCGTTTCCAAAGTTGACGCCAAACTCTGCTCCGGCTGCGGACTGTGCGTTCCGGTTTGTCCGTACAAGGCCATCACCCCGGAAACCACCCAGGAAAGAAGAGCAGGCAAGACCATTGAACGTCTGGTTGCAAATGTGAACAGCAGCCTGTGTCAGGGCTGCGGTGCTTGTACTGTTACCTGCCGTTCCGGTGCAGCAAATCTGAAACACTTTACAAACGCACAGATCTTAGCGGAGGTGGATGCATTATGTCAAACAATTCAGTAGAAAATTTTGAACCAAAAATTCTGGTTTTCGCATGTAACTGGTGTACCTACGCCGGCGCTGACCTGGCCGGGACCAGCCGTCTGCAGTATCCGCCAAATGTTCGCGTGCTGCGGGTGCCATGCTCCTGCCGTGTAAATCCGCAGTTTGTGCTGCGTGCCTTCCAGAGAGGCATTGACGGTGTTCTGGTAGCAGGGTGTCATCCTGGCGACTGCCATTACACCACTGGTAACTACTATACCAGACGCCGTTTCCTGCTGATCACCCGTATGATGGACTATATGGGCATTGATCCGAAACGGTTCCATACCAGATGGATCTCCGGGGCAGAAGGTCCTAAATTCCAGCAGGTTGTGACCGAAATGATCGAAGAAGTAAAAGCAATTGGTCCAAACGATAAATTCCGTGATGATATGAAAGTAGAAGTAAAGGCGGTGGAAACAAATGAGTGATATCCAGAGTGAAATGAGAGCTGTTGCCAAAGAACTGCTGGAATCCGGTGAAGCTACCGTGGTGATCGGCTGGGAAAAAGGTACTATGCCGTACAATTCTACACCAGTAATGATCCGTTCCGCTGCCGATGTGGATAAACTGATCTGGGATGAATACTGCCAGCAGAATCTGAGCACTTACCTGATCGACTTTATCTATACCGAAGACAAAGTAGCCATCTTTGCCAAAGGCTGCGATACCAGAGCGTACAACCGTCTGATCCAGGATAAACGGATCAGCGCAGATAAATGCATCATCATCGGGGTTCCATGCTCCGGCATGAAGAGTGCCAAGGCTGCGGCAAAGCTGCCGGCAGGAGCCGAAGTTCCAATGCCGAAAGCCTGCCAGGAATGCCGCCATCCTAATCCGGTGGTATTTGACCGCAAGATCGGTCAGGATGTGACACCATGGTGCACCGAGAAAAATTTCTCCGATGGAGAAGCCATCGAAGCTATGGGACAGGACGAAAAAGCAGCATTCTGGCACGAACAGTATTCCAAATGCATTCGCTGCTATGCCTGCCGCAACATCTGTCCGGCCTGCAACTGCACCAGCTGCATTTTTGATCAGAGTGCATCCGGCTGGCAGAGTAAAGACATCAATGCATCGGAAAATCAGTTCTATGGCGTGACAAGAGCATTCCATGTGGCTGGCCGCTGTATTGAATGCGGACAGTGTGAAATGGTATGTCCGTCCGACATTCCAATCATGCTGATGAATAAAAAATTCATCAAGGATATCGATACGCTGTTTGGCGCTTACGAAGCAGGTCTGGAAACAGAAGGACCGGTTCCGCTGAGCCACTACGAAGTATCTGACCCTGAAGAATTTATGTAAAGGAGGCCGGTTCTTGTGAAAACTCTTGAAAAAGCAAAATTGGATAGTTTTTTAACACAGCTGGGACAGCAGTATCGCGTTCTGGTTCCAGTGGACTATAATGGGCTGACACAGTTTGCACCATACAGCCAGGTGCAGGAAGGCGTTTCCCAGTTATATCTGGATGGCAACGTAACCGTATCTCCGAAAACTGTTTATCTGCCGCAGTCGGAAGCTATGTATAAATTCCGCGCCCAGGGCAAAAAGCTGGCTATTGAAGAAATGCCGGAACTGGATAAACAGCAGATCGTATTCGGGGTTCGTCACTGCGATACCAAAGCCATTCAGTGTCTGGACCGGGTGTTCCTGGATGAAAAATTTGAGGATCCGCAGTACAAAAACAAACGGGACAATACCATTGTATTTTCTCTGGCCTGCAACGAGCCAAAAGCAACCTGCTTCTGCGAATCCATGGGCGTAGATCGTGCCCATGCCGAAGCCAGCGTTGCCGATGTTCAGGTGTACGATTTTGGCGATTCCTTTGGCTTTACAGCTGTTTCGGATAAAGGAAAAGCATGCCTGGATGCCATCAGCGGCTTAGGTGAAGCGGCAGACAAGCTGCCGGAACAGAAACCACAGGCCAACAAATTTGACCCATCCGGCCTGCCGGAAAAGCTGAAAGGTATGTTTGATGATCCGATCTGGGATGGTTATCAGTTCAAATGCCTGAACTGCGGCACCTGTACCTATATCTGTCCGACCTGCCACTGCTTTGACATCAACAACAAGATGCGCGGTGAAGTGGGCATGAAACTGCGTACCTGGGACAGCTGCATGTTTGGTGAATATACCCAGATGGCCGGCGGTCACAATCC
>CAMFFG010000129.1 GCA_945949655.1 uncultured Peptococcaceae bacterium | reverse complement strand
TGTGTAAGTACAGCCTTTGGCGTGTGGACTACCGTTTACTAACAGTACCTTCATCGATTAAAAAACCCTCCTCTGTAATTTCTGCAATCAGATGCTCGTCGGCCATTTTTTCGTATTCATGCATCAGCATGCAGGCACACTGTTCATCACCGTGGGCAATAGCCTGGGCGTATTCCACCGCTTCCAGCTTATCGCCGCGGTTGATGGTCTCCTCACTGCCGTCCAGAATTCCCAGCGACAGCATCTTTTTATAAGCAGTCTCCGACAATCCAGTAAAGATGGTGCGTATCCCCTGCTGGGCCAGAGAATCTTTAATTTTGCCCAAGGTAACGATCCCGGTGATATCCACCACCTGGGCATGGCTCATATTGATCACCACAATTTCAGCGCCTTTGCAGCGCACTTCCAGCGAATTGATGATGCTTTCCGATACCAGGAAAAACATCTGCCCCTGGATACTGAACGATTTGATGCGTTTCTGCAGATGGCTGCAGGGCACAGGATATTCTTCCAGATAGCCGTTGGCAACGCTGAACAGCATGGACAGCGCCGATACCATAACGCCTACTGCCACAGCGAAGGTCAGATCCACCACTGCCGTTAATACGGTTGTGACTGCAATTACCACAAAAGCCTCTTTAGAAGCCCGGCTTAAACGATAGCTCTCATGATATTCGGGCATACGGATCGCCGTACCCATCAGCACACCGCCCAGCACGGCCAGCGGAATCTGTGCAGCCCATTGGCCAAACACGGCAATCAGCAGGATCAGCACCAGCGCATGGATGATCCCGGACATGCGCCCGCGACCGCCGGCATTCACGTTTACAACGGAACGGGCAATAGCGCCAGTCCCAATGATCAGGCCAAAACAACCGGCTACCGTATTGGCCAGCCCCTGACCAAACAACTCCCGGTCACTGTCATGCTTGGTATTGGTCATTTCATCTACAACCATAGCAGATAACAGCGATTCAATGGCGCCCAGCAGTGCCATAGTCAAACCAGCCTGGCACACATCGGCAATATTCAGCGCCAGGAAATTCGGAATCTGCAGAGATGGAACCATCAGTGGGATGGTACCAACCAAATATTCTTCCGGCATCGGGAACCACAGCATAGAGACAACAGTGCCCACAATAACGGTGATGATAGCATACGGAATCTTTTTATTGATCATAGGCAGAATCAGCATCAGCGCAATGGAGATGCAGCACACCACCGGACTCATGTTAAAATATTTAAACTGACTGGTGAAAATCAGGATGGCAATCCCATTGGTAAAACCGACCATAACCGGCTTTGGAATCAGGCGGATGTATTTGCCCAGCTTTAACAGACCCATAGTCGCTTCGAAGATACCTGCCAGCACCATGGAAGCTACCATGCCTTCCATGCCATATTTATTAGCCATAGATACCAGTACTACAGTCATAGCACCAGTCGGCCCGGAAATCTGTGCCTTGGTACCCCCAAAAATAGAAGTCAGAATCCCAGTACAGATAGCGCCGTATACGCCGGCAGCCGCCCCAGCTCCGGAGAGTACCCCAAAACTCAATGCCAGTGGCAGAGCCACAAAGGCAACCGAGATCCCACCAATGATATCGCCCTTCAATGTGGACAGGATCTCATTCTGCACAAATGTTTTTACTTTCCCCAACAAATTTCTCTCCCTTACTCATATTCAATTTTTTCAGTATTTATGTGTAATTGGCCAAAGCCAACGATTTTTAATTATACACCTTGCCTTGCAGAAATACCAGTGTATTTTTCATTTCTTTCTGTATTTCTTACAGAATTTTTCCACAATTCTGCCGTTGCCTGCAAAAAACAGCAGCAGCTGTTCCGACCGTAGATCTGATACAGTTCTGCCGCTGTGATGATATCTGTTTTTTTCTTGATACTTATATTTTCCCAATCAGCCGCCCCGCGTGATATCCTGTTTCTGATACCAGCGCAAGGCTTCGTAAAAATCTTCAGGCTGGAAATCGGGCCATAGCCGATCTACCACAAAGAAATCGGCATATACGGTCTGTACCGGCAAAAAGCCGGATAGCCGACGCATGCCACCCCAGCGGATCACCAGATCGATCCGGGAAATATCGTGAGAATGCAGCCCGGCACAAATGCGGGAACGCTCCCGCCCCGGCGATAACAGATCTGCCATGTCCCATTCCCAGCCGTAATTTACCAGAAAATTGACCCGAATGCCTCCACCGTGCAGATCGGTCCGTGTCGTATACTGCCGGATAGACTGTGGAAAACTGGGCCCATCAGCGTTGCCCACCACCAGCAGCGAAACCGGTTCCTCTGCAATCATCTCCACCGCTTTGGCGCAGGCTTCGGAAAAGGCTTTCACCTGTTCTGGCGGTCGTCCGCAATTGTCGGTCGTATAGCCATAGTAAGTAATCTCCTGCACACCAGCCTCTCTGGCCAGATGCAATACATCCAGCCCCGGCGACAGCCCATAGGCATAGCCGTCCTGTTTTGCCATACCAGCCTGCTTCGCCCATCGTCGATTTCCATCGGGAATGATCCCGATATGCATTGGTATTCTGATACGATCACGCCCTTTCCACCATTAGTCTGTGAAAAGGGCGTGAAAAATATACCTGTTTATTTTATCTGTTCAGTTAATTTACGGATTCTCCTTCTGCTGAACCTCTTCCGGAGCATTGGACACCAGCACTTTCTTGATCGACTTCTCCAGTTTCACCCGTGGAATCCACACCTGATGGCCGCAAGTGGTACAGCGAATGCGAAAATCCATACCGACCCGCATGATCTCCCACTGGTTGCCGCCGCATGGGTGCGCTTTACGGGTCTGCACAATATCTCCCACATATAATTTCATCGGCATTGTCATCCGCTCCTCTCTGCTTTGCCGCCTGAACTGATTTTATTATAGCAGTTGCCCGCCAAGATTGCACCGGTTATTTTACCAGCTGCACCTTTGGATAGGCAATCTCAATGTTGGCCGCGTTCAGCGCTTCTTTCATCTCTTTGCGTAGTTCCCGCTCCACAACCGGCTTGTTGAGCCAGTCCAGAATTGTAAACTGCACCCGGATCACAACAGAGGAATCGGCCAGAGCCGTAACGCCCTGCACCACCGGCAGCAGGTCCAGTTCATCCTTGTGGCGTTCTCCCACCCGGTCACAGGCCTGCTGAATCACTGTGGTGGCGGTATCGATATCTTCCTCGTAGGCAATTCCCACCTCAGCATAACCACGCTGCGGCGCACGGCTGTAATTGATAACCCGACCGATGCTGCCGTTAGAGATGATCAGAAGTTCACCATTCCATGTCTGTACTTTGGTCGTTTTCATACCGATCTCTTTCACCTGACCATCGATACCGTCGATCTGCACATAATCACCTACCGCATACTGATTTTCCAGCACGATAAAAATACCGCTCATCAGATCCTGCACAATGCTCTGCGCACCAAAAGCCACTCCCAGGCTGACCACCCCGGCCCCGGCAATGATGGTGGTCACCGAAAAGCCGATCATATCCAGACAGCTGATGATGGCCACAAAGTACAACACATAGCTGACAATGCTCTTAAACAACTTAGATAATGTATGTAATCTCTTTTCCTCCAGGGCATCCTTCTGACTCAGCGTCATTGTGATCCGGTTGCGAAACATTTTATCGATCACATGGCAGGCGATACGGCGCAAAATCAGAATCAGCGCCACCACTACCAGGATTTTGATCAGTGTTCCCACATAACCCAGCAGGGCCTCTTTGGAAAAGAGTCCAAAAATATATTGTGTCACTTGCGGATCAGGTTGTAAATCCATATTCTCCATAACTTGTTCTACTTCGTCCATTGTTCTGATTGCTCCTTCGTCTGCTCCATAAATATGTGACTGTCTCGTTGCTGTCATCTAACGTACATAAAATTTCTTCCATAATTTCTTTCACCAGACCATCCTGCTCCTGGCAGAAAGCCTCCCGCAGAGCAGGGCAGGCCTGGCCGTGCCGTCCACGGCCAATCGCCTCCGCAGCCAGCAGACGGATCTGCCAGTTATCGTCTTTTAGCAGATCAGCCAGAATGGGCCAGACTTCCTGCCCCTGGATCTGACCAATGGCTTCCACCGTCATTTTTTTCAGCAGATAATTCTCCGTATTCAGCAGTTCTGTCAGAACCGGTACCACGCTGCTGTCCCCAAAGGAACCCAGCAGCTGCACCATGACCATCTTGCCGTTTACATCAGCCTGGTCGATCTTCTGCAGAATGACCGGCACCAGCTTTGGCCCCAGCGACTCCAGCACATCATGGATGCGGGAAGCCAGAAAATGCTCCGGCTTGCTCAAAGCATCCAGCATAGGCTCCATGACCAGCACCGGATCCTGCTTTTTCAGCGCGCCCGCCGCTGCCAGACGCAGGCTTTCGTTATCCCGGCGCATCTCCTGCACCAGAAAATTCACCACATTGGGATTATGAATGTATCCCAGTGCTTCCAGCGCCTGCGCCTTCTGCCGCATGTTCAGCTCACCGTAATCCGCAATGAGCCTGAACCAGTAATCCTGAAAGGTTGCCCGGGCCAGATCCCGCTGTGCAAAGCTGTCCAGCTCGTCCCAGTACTGCCAGAACATTTCTTCCCGATCTGCCTGACTCCTCAGCTCAATGGCAAACCGGTATTCCGGCAGCTGATCGGGGCGCATAATACACTGACTGGCCAC
>CAMFFG010000128.1 GCA_945949655.1 uncultured Peptococcaceae bacterium | reverse complement strand
TTTTAGTTTCTTTCTGAGCAGCCGGGGCAGGCGCATCTTTTTTGGCGTCTTCTTTCGGCAGATCTAAAGATTTGGGGTCGATCCGCGGGAAGATGGCTTCTTTTTTGCATACCTTTACACCGGTTTCCACATTGCCCCATTTGCAGCCGTCGGCCCAGGTGCGGCCTTCTAAGGCCTGACCGGTCTGTTCAGCCACTTTGCCCGGTACCAGCGGCATAAAAGGCGATAGCAGAATGGTACTGATGCGGATGCATTCCATTAAGTTGTACAGCACGGTGCCCAGCACTGCTTTTTTGCTTTCGTCCTTGGCCAGCACCCATGGTGCGGTTTCATCGATATATTTGTTGGCCCGGCTGATCAGCTTCCAGATGGCAGCCAGTGCATTTGGAAAGTCCATTTTTTCCAGGCAGGCGGCAGCTTCGTTGCCAACCGATTCGGCCAGTGTTTTCAGCTCGGCGTCAAATTGGCTGGCCGGTTCTGCGGCAGGAGCTGGCACGATACCTGCAAAGTATTTGTCGATCATGGCTACGGTGCGGCTTACCAGATTGCCGAAGTCGTTGGCCAGATCGGTGTTGATGCGTTTTACCAGCGCTTCTTCCGAGTAGTAGCCGTCGGAACCGGTGGAGATTTCCCGCAACAGGAAGTAGCGGATGGCATCGACACCGTATTTATCCAGAAGCACGTTAGGGTCTACCACATTGCCCTTGGATTTGGACATTTTACCGCTGTTGAGCAGAACCCAGCCGTGGCCAAATACCTGCTTAGGCAGCGGCAGACCGGCAGCCATCAGAATGCATGGCCAGATAATGGCGTGGAAACGGGCAATGTCTTTGCCCACCAGATGGATATCGGCTGGCCAGAATTTCTGATACAGCGCATCGTTGTCGGTACCATAACCCAGTGCGGAGATATAGTTGGTCAGTGCGTCAAACCATACATAAATCACGTGCTTGTCATCGATTGGCACCGGAATGCCCCAGTCAAAGGTAGTGCGGGAGATGCACAGGTCTTCCAGCCCTTGTTTGATAAAGCTGATCATTTCGTTGCGGCGGGCCACCGGCTGGATAAAGTCGGGGTTGTCTTCGATGTACTGCAGCAGCTGATCCTGATATTTGCTCATTTTAAAGAAATAGCTTTCTTCTTTGATCAGTTCGGTTGGTCGTCCGCAGTCGGGGCAGTTGCCGTCCACCAGCTGACGCTCGGTAAAGAAGGTTTCGCACGGTGTGCAGTAGTAGCCTTCGTATTCGGATTTGTAGATGTCGCCTTTGTCGTAGATGGTTTTAAAGATCTTCTGTACCACTTCCATATGTCGCGGCTGGGTGGTGCGGATGAAGTCGTCGTTGGAGATCAGCAGCCGTTTCCACAAAGCCTGGAAAGTGGCCACGATCTTATCGGTGTATTCAATTGGAGTTACACCCTGAGCCTTGGCCACCCGCTCAATTTTCTGGCCGTGTTCATCGGAACCGGTCAGAAAGTAGGTTTCATAACCCTGCATCCGCTTGTAGCGGGTCATGGTGTCGGCCATAACGGTGCAGTAAGCATGGCCGATGTGCAGATTGGCACTGGGATAATAGATGGGTGTTGTAATGTAAAAGCGTTTTGGTTCAGCAGATTCTGTCATAAAAAGACCTCCTTAAAATGATTTTGGCAGGAATTGCTGCATGGTTCTTGTTATCGCCTTATTTTTCGCAAAATATACCACAAAATACTATATACAGGAAGGCAAATGTCTGTTATACTAGAAAGCAGAGGTAGAAAAGAAGTGAAATAAAAAACCCGTTCCTGTCAGCACAACAGGGACGAGTTGAATTTCGTGGTACCACCCTGCTTTGTTCTGTCTGCACAAGCACAGAACCTCAGCAGATCTGCTAACGGTGATCAACCGGACCAGCTAAGGTCATGCTCCAGGCTCATTTTCACCGGCTCTGACAGTCTGAACTTGCAGCAGGTGTTCAGCTCTCTGGGCAGCAGGGTTCCGGATACTCTACCTTTCCTCGCATAAATGGTATATTTTATGTAGGTATAAAATATAGTATAGAAAAAGACGAGCCCCTCGTCAAGGTTTTTCTGCTACAATTTTTTGGCGAAGAAAGAAAAATTTTTTTGAAAATATTTACACATTTCAGTAATTTCGATTGACTTTTTTCGCGGAAAATGATATTATTTACACAAGGTTAGAAAAGAATGTAAGTTCTGTTTCTAAACAGGAACCTGAACAAAATGAGGAGGAACGGTTATGAAATCAACAGGTATCGTTCGTAAAGTGGATGAATTAGGAAGAGTGGTAATTCCAATTGAGTTAAGAAGAACTCTGGGCATCGATGAAAAAGATGCATTGGAAATCTACACAGACAATGAAAAGATTGTACTGAAAAAGTATGAACCAGCTTGCATTTTCTGCAACAACGCAGAAGGTGTACAGAACTACAGAGGAAAACTGGTTTGCACCGAATGCGTGAAAAAAATGGTGGAAAACCTGGATCAGGCCAGCGACATTATCTAAGTCTGTGCGAATGATCAAAACATAAAAACAGCCTGTCAGACTTTTTGGCGATGGATTCAAAAAATCTGACGGGCTGTTTTGTTTTTTGTGGTTTTGTTTTTAATGCTGTTTTTCTTTATAGGCTTCACCCCAGTTCCACATGGCATCCAGAATGGGTTTTAAACTGTATCCCAGTTCGGTTAAGGAATATTCCACACGGGGTGGAACCTCTGCGTAAACCTTACGGCTCACCAGACCACTTCCCTCCATATCCCGCAGCTGTGCAGTCATATGGTCCAATGGTTTCCTTTGGGTAACGGGTCAATGGTTTCCTGCTGATATCCATGCCACAATATAGTGCGTACTTTTCAACAGACAAACGCGCTGATACAATATAAGCAGCAAAGGGTGTGATCGCCGACTTCTCTGGCAATCCTCCGTATTTATTCTAAAAAGGATGGGAACAGGTATGAATCAACAAGAACGAAGACAGTATCTGATCCAGGTGCTGTTGTCTGAGGACGCGGCGTATCAACACATGGAGTTGCCCGACAGTGTTGCGGAGCAAAAACGATTATTGCGGGGTCTGATGAACGTGCGCAGGCCAAAGCCTATAGACCAGGCCTTTCTGCAGGTGCAGGATGCTTATTTGCAAGAAGAAACCGCGGCAAAGGGCATTGTGGATGTGCAGACGCTCACACCGGTGCAGGAGGGCATTTATCTGTGGCAGGGCGATATCACCACGCTGCGCTGTGACGCCATCGTCAATGCGGCCAATAGCGGCATGACGGGATGCTATGTGCCAAATCATGGCTGTATCGATAACTGCATCCACTTTTACAGCGGGGTACAGCTTCGGCTGGCCTGTGCGGAACTGATGCAGGCACAGGGATATGCAGAGCCCACTGGACAGGCTAAAATAACGCCGGCTTATAATCTGCCCTGCCGCTATGTGCTGCACACCGTTGGCCCTATTGTGAGCAGTGCCGTGACAGAACAGCATCGTGCCCAGCTGGCGTCCTGTTATACGGCCTGTCTGGAGCTTGCGGCGGAGCATGGGTTAGAGAGTGTGGCATTCTGCTGCATCTCCACCGGGGAATTTCACTTTCCCAATGCGCAGGCAGCAGAAATTGCAGTGCAGACGGTGAAATCGTTTCTGCAGAAGAAAACCAGTGTGAGAAAGGTGATTTTTAATGTGTTCAAAGACTATGACAGAGACATTTATCAGCAGCTGCTCTAGCAAGCCGGACGACAACACGGCCCGGCTGCGCGAGGCCATCCAACAGGCCGACGCGGTATTGATCGGCGCTGGCGCAGGGGTATCCACCTCGGCAGGTATGACCTATGACGGTGAGCGCTTTCTGCGCCATTTCTCCGATTTTCATGAGAAATACGGCATAAGGGATATGTACTCCGGCGGCTTTTATCCATTTCCAACACTGGAAGCGTACTGGGCCTGGTGGAGCCGAAGCATTTATTACAACCGCTATGTGGATGCCCCAAAACCGGTCTATCAGCAGCTGTTGAAGCTGGTGCAGGACAAAGAATATTTTGTGCTGACTACCAACGTGGACCACTGTTTTCAAAAGGAAGGATTTGACAAAGCCCGTCTGTTCTACACCCAGGGCGATTTTGGTCTGTGGCAATGCTCGGTGCCCTGCCATCAGAAGACCTATGACAATGAACAGCAGGTGCTGCAGATGGTACAACAGCAACGGGATATGCACATCCCCACAGAGCTGATTCCCTATTGCCCGGTGTGCGGCAAGCCCATGACCATGAATCTGCGCTGTGATGATACCTTTGTGGAGGATGATGGCTGGGATCGTGCTGCAAAACGGTATGGAGCGTTTCTGCAGCAATATCAGGACAGCAATATTCTGTATTTGGAGCTGGGTGTGGGCAGCAACACCCCAAGTATCATCAAATATCCGTTCTGGTCCCGCACCAGATACAATCCCGATGCCATCTACGCCTGCATCAATGCTGGACAGGCCTATGCGCCGGAGGATCTGGAAGCCCAGGCGATCTGTGTGAATCAAGACATTGGTGTTGTGCTGCAGCAGCTTCTGGCAGAGTAAGCAGGTATGCGGAATGCTGTATACATAGCGAGTGGGGGGAATTTTTTACAGGAAAAAGGTTGACAAAACAAATCGGTTGTTTTATACTTTACCACAATAAACCGTTGAAGCGGAGATAACGGCAATGATGCCTTTACAGAGAGCCTGTGGTG
>CAMFFG010000127.1 GCA_945949655.1 uncultured Peptococcaceae bacterium | reverse complement strand
TACCTGCTGTATACTTGTCCATGTTGCCATATATAATTTTATATGGCGCTATATATAACTAAAAATCTGTGCCATTATCTGTCACAAGAAAGAGGTATCGGTCATGAAGACAAATCGCTGGCTCAACGGAGCCATCCCGGCTGTGGGCATTCACATTAGTATCGGTGCTGTTTACGCCTGGTCGGTATTTACCAACCCTGTTATGGATGCGCTGGGCGCATCGCTCTCCCAGGTCTCCTGGATTTTCAGCATTGCCATTTTCTTTTTGGGTATGTCTGCCGCTTTTCTGGGAACCATTGTGGAAAACATGGGGCCGCGCAAGTCGGGACTGCTCTGCGGATTATTTTACTGCACGGGGCTCATCGGCAGCGGCTTCGCTGTGAGTCAGCAATCACTGCCGTTATTATATCTGTTTTACGGCTGCATCGGCGGGATCGGTTTAGGGATCGGCTATATCACCCCGGTCAAAACACTGGTCAACTGGTTTTATGACCGCCCCGGTCTGGCTACTGGTCTGGCCATTATGGGGTTTGGCTTTGCCGCAGCGGTTGCCGGTCCGGTGATCAGCGCTCTGATCAGCGCGGTGGGGCTGGTGCAGACCTTTTATACCATCGGTGTTGCTTATTTTATTGTAATCGCGGTATCGGCATTTCTGATCCACCCTGTTCCGGAAGGCTATCTGCCGGAGCAGACCGGTAATCATAAGGACCGCCGGCAGCAGTTTACCGCCAATGAGGCCATGAGAACCTGGAAATTCTACGCACTGTGGTTTCTGCTGTTCATCAACATCACCTGCGGCATTGCGCTGCTCTCGGTAGCTTCGCCGATCCTGCAGGAGACCACCGGCATGACGGCGCTGGCTGCAGCCGGTATTGTAGGCGTTATGGGGCTCTTTAACGGCGGCGGCCGGCTGCTCTGGGCTACCGTATCCGATTATCTGGGCCGCGATGTGGTATATACCGGTTTCTTTGTGCTGGAGATCGTGGCCATGCTGATTCTGGGCAATGTGCATAATGTCATCCTGTTTCAGATTTTTCTGTTTCTTGTGATGACCTGCTACGGCGGCGGGTTTTCCTGCATTCCTGCCTATCTGGGTGATGTGTTCGGCACCAAACATTTAAGTTCTATTCATGGCCGTATTCTGACAGCCTGGGCCATTGCCGGCATTGTTGGGCCATGTATTATCTCCTGGGCCAAGGAAGCGCTGTCCACCTATCAGAGCACCTTATTTATCTTTGCCATTCTGTATGCTGCGGCGTTACTTGTTTCTTCGTTCCTGCTGTTTAAGCTGCGCAGCGACCGCTGATAATAAAGGCAGGAAAAATAAATCAATAGTTTGTATATTCTGCTTGACAGAAAATTTTAAAATGTTATACTGAACTTACGTATAAATAAGGAACGCTAGGAAAGAGAAGCAATATGCCGCGTCTTTCAGAGAGCTGCCGGATGGTGCGAGGCAGCAGCAACGCATATCTGTTCCGCTCTGGAGCGGCGAATGATGAATTCGACGGGCTCGCCCGATACAGCGAACACGAGATGACGCAAGTCAATTTGGGTGGTACCGCGAGACGAAGAAGCTCGCCCCATAGTGGGGCAGCTTCTTTTTTGTTTTCGGCACTTCCCCTGCTCTCACCACCTGATCGCACGAAAGGAAGGATCACAGAGTCATGAAACGCGCTTACAATTTTAACGCCGGGCCTTCTGCCATGCCGGAAGAAGTGCTCAAAGAGGCCCAGGCTGAATTTTTAAACTACAAGGATACCGGCATGAGTATTATCGAAATGAGCCATCGCAGCAGCGAATACGATGCCATGCATCAGGAGACCAAACAGCTTCTGCGGGAGCTGATGGAAATTCCGGACAATTATGAAATTCTGTTTATCCAGGGCGGGGGCAGCACCCAGTTTTTGATGACAGCAGCCAACTTTCTGCACAAAAAAGCAGCCTATGTGAACACCGGTGTGTGGGCCAAAAAGGCTATGGCCGAAGCAAAATTCTTTGGCGAAGCCTACGAGGCTGCCTCCAGCGCCGACCGCAACCACTGCTACATTCCGCAGCACTTTGAGATCCAGCCGGACACCGACTATATCCATTTAACAGCCAACAACACCATCTACGGCACCGAATATCCCGACTTTCCCAGCTTTGATATTCCGGTTATCTGCGATATGTCCAGCGACATCCTGTCCCGCCGTGTCAATGTGGCCGACTTTGACCTGATCTACGCCGGTGCACAGAAAAACCTGGGGCCGGCTGGTGTGGTCATTGTCATTATCAAAAAAGAATTTCTGGCAACAGCAAAAACGGAGCTGCCCACCATGCTCAAATACAGCACCTTTGCCGAAAAAAATTCGCTGTACAATACACCGCCGGTGTTCTGTATCTACATGGTCAACAAAACACTGCACTGGATCAAAAATCAGGGCGGCGTAGATGCGGTAGCTGCTAGCAACCAGGCAAAAGCCAAGCTGATCTACGATGTGATCGATGCCAGCAACGGTTTTTACAAAGGCCATGCCGACAAGCCCTATCGCAGCCTGATGAATATCACCTTCAATCTGGCTACACCGGAGATGGAAAAAGACTTTATTGAAAAAGGCAAAGCTACCGGATTTATCGGCATCAACGGCCATCGGTCGGTAGGCGGCTGCCGGGCATCCACCTACAACGCTGTGCCTCTGGAAGCCTGCCAGGCGCTGGCCCAGTTTATGCAGCAGTATCAGCGGGAACATCAGGACTAACCACTGGTTGCAGAAACCTTTTCCTGTATTCCCAATATAAGCGGATACAGAAGAAATACATGTTACAGACTAGCATGAATAAACAAGCCATCTGACCAAACATCAGATGCATACCTTAACTACCATATATTTTTTGGAGGGACTCACCATGAGAATTTTAGTAAGTGATGACGTAAATGAACAGGGTGTTGCGCTGCTGCGGGAACACTACGATGTGGATGTAAAAACCAATATGCCGCCGGAAGAATTGCTGAAATGCATCGGCGAATACGATGGTCTGGTGACACGCAGCCAGACACAGGTGACCCAGGAAGTCATCGACGCTGCCACCAACCTGAAAGTCATCGGTCGGGCCGGTGTTGGCGTGGATAACATCAACATTCCAGCGGCTACGGCAAGAGGTATCGTTGTGGTAAATGCACCGGATTCAAATACCGTTGCAGCCGCAGAACACACCATCGGCATGATGCTGGCCATGACCCGTCACATTCCACAGGCACACCAGTCCATTCAGGAAGGCAAATGGGACCGCAAAAGCTTCACCGGCATCCAGCTGCAGGGCAAAACCGTTGGTATCATCGGGATCGGTCATGTAGGCGGCCGCGTGGCCAAACGGCTGGAAGCCATGGAAATGACCGTACTGGCTTACGACCCTTATGTAACAGAAGAATACGCCAAAAATCTGGGGGTAGAACAGGTGGACTTTGACACCCTGCTGACCCGGTCTGACTATATTACCATTCACACCCCGCTGACCAAAGAGACCCGCGACATGATCAACGCCGAAAGCATTGCCAAAATGAAAGACGGCGTGCGTCTGGTCAACTGTGCCCGCGGCGAATGCTTTGATGTAAACGCTGTTGCAGAAGGCCTCAAATCGGGCAAAATTGCCGGTGCCGCCATCGACGTATACCCAGATGAACCATTGACCAAAGACAACAACCCATTCCTGGGTATGTTCAATGTGGTACAGACCGCTCACCTGGGCGCATCCACCATCGAAGCACAGGTAGGTGTGGCCGTAGATGTTGCCTACGGTGTTATTGATGCGCTGGACGGCAAACCGGTTATGACTGCTGTGAATATGGCGCCGATTCCTAAAAATGTGGCTGCCATCATTCAGCCTTACTTTGCACTGGCCGATCATCTGGGCACGGTTGGTATTTATCTGGCCAACGGCCCAGTGAAAGAAGTGGAAGTGGAATATTCCGGCGAATTATCGGAAACCGAAACCCAGCATCTGACCACTGCCTTTTTAAAAGGGCTGCTGAACCCAATTCTGCAGGACAGTGTCAACTATGTCAATGCGCCTGGCCTTGCGAAAAAGCGGGATATCAGCGTCAAAGAAATCAAATCTCACAAAGCTGGCTACTACAGCACTGCCATCACCGCCACCATCACTACATCCAACGGCCAGAAGCATGTGATCGCCGGTACGTTGTTTGATGGCAAAGAACCAAAAATCGTTCAGATCGATGAATTCCGCATCGACTTTACCCCAGAAGGCTATCTGCTGCTGGTGCCGCACATCGACCAGCCTAACATGATCGGCCAGATGGCTACCATTCTGGGGAAAGCAGGCATCAATATCAACGGCATGCAGGTTGGCAAAACCACCCAGTCCGGCACCAATATTATGGCCATTGCTGTGGGCGACGACATTCCAAACGATATTATGCTGCAGTTATCCGGCATTGAAGGCATTCTGGATGTCAAGCTGATTCACTGCGAAGGCTAAGATAAAGGCTAAGATATTGATACTGCTCAAACTCTTTTATTGTAAAGGAAGCTGACTATGACACGAATTATTTTAGTCCGTCACGGCGAAACCACCTGGAATGTGGAAGGCCGTTATCAGGGACAGGAAGATACGCCGCTCAGCGAACGAGGCTTAAAACAGGGCCACATGCTGGCCGAAGGGCTGCGCCATACACCCATTGACCTGTGTATTGCAAGCCCCCTGCAGCGGTCCTACCAGACCTGCAAATTCTGCGCCGATCTGCACGACCT
>CAMFFG010000126.1 GCA_945949655.1 uncultured Peptococcaceae bacterium | reverse complement strand
TGCTGCTCGCTCTCGACCGCCAGCAGATTATTGACGGCCTGCTGGCCGGCGCCGACAATACCACCGGCGATGTGCTGCGGGCTGCACTGCAGACTGTGAAAACAAAGCCGGGAATCAAAACCGTATCGGGTGCATTTGTTATGATCCTGCCGGATCAGACCTATGGCGATGATGGCGTACTGATTTTTGGCGACTGCGCCGTGAATCCCAACCCGGACAGCCAGCAGCTGGCGGATATCACCATCAGCTGTGCCGACACCAAACGCAGCCTGATCGGCGGCGAAGCCAATGTGGCAATGCTGTCCTTCTCCACAAAAGGTTCTGCCAAACATGAAAATGTAGATAAAGTGGTGGAAGCACTGGCTCTGGTAAAAGAAAAACAGCCTGATCTGGCTGTGGATGGCGAATTACAGCTGGATGCTGCTGTGGTGCCGTCTGTAGCGGCTAAAAAAGCGCCTGGAAGCGCGGTAGCAGGTCATGCCAATGTATTGGTATTCCCTGATCTGCAGGCCGGTAATATCGGCTATAAACTGGTGCAGCGCTTTGCTGGCGCCACAGCCATCGGGCCTATTCTGCAGGGTATGGCCAAACCGGTCAACGACCTGTCCCGGGGCTGCAGCGTGCAGGATGTAGTGGACATGATCGCCATCACTGCATTACAGTGCCAATCCTGATTCTGGTTTAAGATCATGGCCGTGATCTTTTAGAAAGAGTGTGTAAGTTATATCTCAAAAAGGACAAAGCCTGCAATACGGTTTTGTCTTTTTTGTTGCGTCCCGGAACCTTGTGTATAAATTGTTGATAAGTTGTTGATAAATGTCAGGGACACTGTGGAAAAATATGTGGATAACAAACCCGGATGGGACGAAAAACCGCTGGTTTTATCGTTTATACCAATGGTTTTAGTATAAACCGGTACTTTGTGCCCCTGAAACAATGGTTCGCAGGGTAAAAACCAGTGCTTTCAGAAAAACAGAAAACAGAGAACCTAATGTAAATGTAAATGGTAATGTAAATGTAAATGATAATGCGAATAGAAATGTGAATGGAAATGCTGCTGCAAATCATCACCACCATCACAGCAGCAATCTTCATCTGACATCGGATGAGGCTCGGGCGCAGGTGGTGTGCAGCAGTGGTGATGCTGGTGCCGGAAGCAAAAAATATGCATTTTCTGCATTTTGAGATGACAATCGGCTTTTTGAAGCGGATAATCGGCAATAAAAGATGATAATCCGCATGTTTGTGTCGATTATCATCTTTTGTTTTTCTGCTGGAACTATGCTATTATAGGCGCAGAGAGGACATGGCGGACAAAAACAGCACAGAAACAGGCAGAGAGAAAACAGAGCAAAAACTGGATAACGACTCGTGATGCAGTCTGGCCAGTCTCACGGCTGGCAGAGGACTGGGCGGTCTGCTGAGGCAGCAGCAGGCGTGCAGAGCGGACTGCCTCTGTGCGAAACCGGAACAGAAAAAAGGTATGCCCTGAATCAGGGCATACCGGTGGAGGACGCAGCGGGCAAAGAAAAAATCCGCAGGAGCTTGTCCGGCGGATTCAGAATCTCAGATCTGCTGTATTATTCAGCTTCAGCCACTTTGTTCAGGGCTTCCATCAGAGCAGGAACATTGATGCCATGTCCAACTGCGCCCTGTTCGATATTTTCAAAATGCGCAGCAGCACAACCTAAACAGCCCATGCCGAATTCCATAAATACGGCAGCTGTTTTCGGATATTTCTGTACGCATTCTTTGATTCCCATTTCTTTTGTGATTAACATGATTCTTACGCCCCCTTTACTGGATCATCATTTGTCATTCAAAGTATAGCAAAGGATTTATTTTTTTGCAAACTTTTAATGAAAAGAATATTTTATTGTGATAAACTATATAGATAATGGAGGGGACGCTATGTTAATTTTCAGTTATATCATTTCCGCCTCGCTGGAAGCGACATTATCCTATAATTTATATCAGGCAAACGGGGGATTCCCTGGATCTACCTGGATCTATGTGCTGCTCTTGTGCAGCAGTTTGCTGTCCATTCCCATCGAATGCAGTGCAGCCGGCGAAGAAATGCGCAAAAAAATGAAAGAGGCGGGCAAAAGCGTCGATCAGTACGATATTCTGTCCAACTGGGCCCGCTCTTTTATCTATCTGGCTGTCTGGGCCGGCTATCTGTCGGCGGAGAATGGCGGCATTCTGGCCTGTCTGTGTATCGGCGTGGCCATGCTGCTGGCTACCACGCGCCTTTAGGCTGGCGATAAAGCTCCGCATGGAAAAAAACTCCCCCATGGGTGGGGGAGCAGAGAAGGATTATTCGTATAAGGTGTAAACGATGTCATTCAGTTCGTAGGTGACATGTTTGGCCGCTTTCAGCGACAGGCCGGCTGCGCAGTACAGGTTCATGGATTCCTGTAAAGCTGCTTTAAAAATAGCCGGGTCGATATCGCCCTGGGCGATGTAATGCAGATGCAGATCGGTAAATGGCATCGGATATTCGGCTGGACGATCGCCCCGCACTTCTACTTTCAGGGAGTCCAGCTTCTGGCCCCGTTCTGCCATGGTTTCCACGATATCCATAGAGGAGCAGGCGCCTACACCGCACAGCAGCAGCTCGGTAGGACGTGGTGCACAGTTGTCACCGGCCGGTTTGCCGGCATCCATTTTCACCTTGTGTCCCGATTCGGTGTCTGCCTCAAAGGTCATGCGCTGTTCCCAGTTTACAGTTACTTTCATTGTCAAAACCTCCAGATCAAAAATGTTTGCAGTGAAAAACCTGCTGTTATGATATAGTTTAATCGTTTTTGTGCAGAAGCGCAAGAAGTTTTCAGATTTCTACAAATTATCCTGCTATACAAGCGGCGCAAAATCAAGTATACTAGAAAGAAGGAAAAGTCTGGAATAGAATGGACAGCCTACGAGAAATGATCACAAAAAGGAGTCGAGGAAATGGTTGAATTAACGATACTGGGAAACTATGGGCCTTACGCTACGGCACAGGGGGCCTGCAGCGGCTATCTGCTCAATGTGGACGGGTTTCAGATCATGCTGGACTGTGGCAACGGCGCCTTCAGCAAATTGCAGAAATATACCGATTACAGCAAACTGGGCATACTGATCCTGAGCCATCTCCATCCGGACCACTACAGTGATATCTACTGTCTCCGACAGGCGCTGAAATACCAGATGAAGCAGGGCAAGCGACAGGACCCGTTGTTTGTGTATCTGCCGGAAGGGCCCCAGCAGCTGGTAGAGGAAATGAAGCAGTGGGACGATGTGTTTGCGCTGGCCAGTCTGGAGGAGGCGGGAAAGGCTGTCAACGATTTTAATCTGTTTACGCTGCGGTTTTTTCCGGTGCAGCATCAGGTTCCGGCCTACGGCGTACAGTTTGGGATGCAGGGACAGGCTCTGCTGACTTATACCGGTGATACCGGCTGGTTTCCGGGTCTGGAACAGTTCTGTTGCGGCAGCCGGTATCTTCTGGCGGAAGCTTCCCTGCGGGAGTATGAGCTGGCAGAGCGGGGCGCATACCACATGACAGCGCGGCAGGCCGCCCAGCTGGCCCAGAACTGCGGCGCCGAACAGCTGATTCTGACCCACTTTTTCCCGGAGGCCAATCTGCATCAGCTGGAGCGGGAGGCAGAACAGAACTTTGACGGCAAGATCCACATGAGCGCTACCGGGCGAAAATATATACTGGAGCTCTAAGAAGGTATGTCGTCAGGAAATTCAGAAACAATGCGCAGCAAAGGATAAAGCAGAGAGAGGATGAATGTTTATGTTGACAGAACTGGTGTTAGCCAGCGGAAATAAAGGAAAAATTGCAGAATTTCAGCGTCTGCTGGAGGGTCTGGATATTCAGGTGCATTCTATGAAAGAATATCCGGAGATCGGTGAGATTGTGGAGGATGGGGCCACCTTTGCGGAGAATGCGCTGAAAAAAGCCCGCACTGTCTGCCAAGCTACGGGCAAACCGGCTTTAGCCGATGATTCCGGCCTGATGGTGGATGCGCTGGACGGCGCGCCGGGGATCTATTCGGCCCGCTTTGCCGGGGAACAGCACAACGATGCCGATAACAATGCCAAGCTGCTGAAGCTGCTGGAATCGGTACCCGATGAGAAGCGGACCGCACAGTTTTTCTGCGCTATCGCCATTGCGCTGCCCGATGGCCGCCAATACACCGTGGAAGGCACCTGTCCGGGCACGATCCTGCGGGAGCTGAAAGGGGAAGGCGGTTTTGGCTATGATCCGCTGTTTTATGTGGCAGAACTGGGCAAAACCTTCGCGGAGCTCTCCATGGAAGAGAAAAACCGCATCAGCCATCGGGGGCATGCCAACCGCAAAGCGGTGGAAATTCTGCGTCAGCTCAGGGGAGAATAGCCATGAAACTTGCCATTGTCAGCGATACCCACGGCAACTGGCCGCTGATGCGGGATGCAATCCGCCGGGAGGCAGATGTGGATTATCTTCTGTTTCTGGGCGATCACGCCAGCGATGGCCGACAGCTACAGCAGGCGCTGGGGATCCCGGCTTTTATTGTGCGGGGCAACTGCGATGCCTGCGAGGATGCACCGGAGGAACAGCTGGTGGAGCTGGGCGGCTGGAAACTGCTGCTCTGTCATGGGCATCGGTATCATGTAAAACAGAATCTGCAGTCCATCTATTATCGGGGGCTGGAGGCAGGGGCAGATATTGTGCTGTTTGGGCACACGCACCAGGCCATATACGAAGCAGGCGCAGTCACACTGATCAATCACGGCTCGGTCAGTTCCCG
>CAMFFG010000125.1 GCA_945949655.1 uncultured Peptococcaceae bacterium | reverse complement strand
CGCCATCCACTGTTTTTAGCGTAAGGATTGTATATTCAGTCCCTTTGGTGGCCACCGCAGCCACTGCAGAACCAGTGCCCGGCTCTTTCCGCAGATTTACGCCGCTGGCATTGACCACAATTTTCTTCCCTACCATACTGTAATCCTCAGTAACCGTTGTGTTGCTGTTGGAATTGCCTGTTCCAGCAGATATGGTACCTGTCCCTGCCTGGGTCAGCCAGCCGGCAATCCAGGCTTTGGCACCGCTTTTTGTCTGCACCTGATACCAGGTATCACCGTCCACCGTTTTTTCCGCCAGCACGGTGTAAGTGTCTCCTTTTACCGTCTGGCCGATGACAGCCGCTGTCGTGCTGGTATTGGCCCGCAGATTGACTGTGGTACCGGTTACCGTGATGACCTTCCCCACCATGCTACTACTGTTGCTGGTGTTTGTACTGCTGGATGTGTTGCCAGAGGATGTATTTCCAGAGGATGTATTTCCAGAGGATGTATTTCCTGTGCTGGTGCTACCAGAATTGCCTGCGCTGATTTCTGTGTACCAGGAGGCGATCCACATCTTGTCCCCGCCACTGGTCCGCATCACCTGATACCACAGCTTGCCATCCACTGTTGTGGTGCCCAACACCAGCAGTTCCTCACCTTTCTGGGCCTGTCCCACGGTAGCGCTGCTGGTACCGGCATCTGCCCGCAGATTGACACTGCTGGCGGTAACCTTTACCTTCTGTCCAATGATATCGCCACTGGTATTGATGGCATTACTGCTGCCCGATGCAACCACCTTCGGCGTGATCACCAGCCCGTTTTTGGAGTCAAAACTGTAATCCCAGCCAAACTCTGTTACAGCAAAGCGCCAGGTTAACGGAAAATATGTCACATCCCGAAATACCAGCAGCGGATATTCCTCACTGCTGTTGGTGATGGCCTTGCCGTTGACTGTAATTTTGCCACTGGCCGTTACCGCTTTATAACTTTTGGCATTCGCCGTATCCGCCTTGTACGGCTGATACGCGCTCTGCGCCGTTTTCTGGTCCTGCACTGTGCCGGATTTTTCAATCACCAGCCCGCCCTGCTGGGTCCAGTTGGATTCCAGCCCCAACAGCCGGGTATCCGCCCAGGTCATAGGCACATAGGTAATATCTTTATATACCAGCATAGGATACTGGCTGGTGCTCTGCTCCATGGTCACACCATTCAGTGTTACCGGAAATGTGGGCAGCGTCACCGTTACATCAGCAGCCAGCGCCGGTGCTGTGTGCAGACTCATTGCCAACAGTGCGGTACAAACCACACTGGTCACTTTTTTCATCGTGTAAACCCCTTCTTTCTTCTGTCATCAAATTTTTGTCACCATTTTGTTACTATTTCTATTATAGCAAAAAATACTACAATTGCAAACCAGAAATACTTGCCGATATGCAATTAGACGCCTTTTTTCATCTAATAGTTCCATCAAAATATTTTATTGCCCCACCGCTCCTCGCTGGAAATCCATGACAGACTACGCACAGATACGCAAAAACACCGGCCCTGGGTCAGAGTCGGTGTTTTTTGTGGTGCTTATATTTTTTATTTGTTTTCTGCGTTTTCTTTTACCATAGCCCGTACCTTCAGGGACAGACCGAACAGGTTGATAAAGCCTTCTGCATCGTGATGGTCATACAGTTCGCCAGTGGTAAAGGATGCCAGACTTTCGCTGTACATGCTGTACGGAGAAGTGGTACCCTGTTTGATGATGTTGCCTTTGTACAGTTTCATTTTCACTTCACCGGTCATGTTCTCTTCGGTGGAGGTGATGAAAGCCTGCAGTGCTTCCCGCAGCGGTGTGAACCATTTGCCTTCGTATACCACATCGGAGAATCTGGTGGCAACTACTTTTTTGAACGCAAAGGTGTCACGGTCGGTAATCAGTTCTTCCAGCTGTTTGTGGGCTTCCATCAGAATGGTGCCGCCCGGTGTTTCATATACACCGCGGGATTTCATGCCCACAACACGGTTTTCCACGATATCTACAATGCCGATGCCGTGTTTGCCGCCTAAGGTGTTCAGTTCGGTGATGATTTCCGACACTTTCATTTTTGTGCCGTTCAGCGCTACCGGCACGCCTTTTTCAAATGTCAGGCTCAGTTCTTCCGCTTCATCCGGCGCTTTTTCCGGCGATACACTCAATACCAGCAGATGATCATAGTTTGGTGCACAGGCCGGATTTTCCAGTTCCAGACCTTCATGACTGATATGCCACAGGTTGCGGTCCCGGCTGTAGCTGCTGTCGGTAGAGAATGGCAGCTTGATGCCGTGGGCTTCGCAGTAGGCAATTTCATCTTCCCGGGACTGCATGTTCCAGGTTTCGTTGCAGCGCCATGGCGCAATAATTTTCAGATCAGGTGCCAGCGCTTTGATGCCAAGTTCAAAACGAACCTGGTCGTTCCCTTTCCCGGTGGCACCGTGGCAGATGGCTACAGCGCCTTCCTTGCGGGCTACTTCCACCAGTTTTTTGGCGATCAGTGGACGGGCCATAGAGGTGCCCAGCAGGTATTTGTTTTCGTACACAGCGCCGGCCTGTACACAAGGCATAATGAAATCTTCGCAGAATTCATCCACCACATCTTCAATGTACAGCTTGCTGGCGCCGGAATACAGAGCACGTTCTTCCAGGCCGTCCAGTTCTTCACCCTGGCCCACATTGACACAGCAGCAGATTACATCGTAATCGTAATGTTCTTTCAGCCATGGGATGATGGTGGTGGTGTCCAGACCACCGGAATATGCTAATACTACTTTTTCTTTTTCAGACATTGCAAAACGCTCCTTCAGATTTTTATATTATTCAAATCATTCTTATTTCATTAACAGAAAAACCGGCCAGCCAGCACAACCCATTACAGGAATGTGGCCAGAATTGCCTTATGGGCATGCAGACGGTTTTCCGCCTCATCAAATACCACCCACTGGGCGCTTACCATCACTTCGTCGGTCACTTCATAGCCGCGGTAAGCTGGCAGACAATGCATAAAAATCGCATCCGGTTTGGCCAGTGCCATCATGGCGCTATCTACCTGATAGCCCTGGAAGGCTTTCTGACGGATTTCTTTTTCTGCTTCCTGCCCCATGCTGGCCCAGGTGTCGGTATATACCACATCGGCGCCGGCAATGGCTTCTTTGGGATCATGGATCACTGTAACACTGCCGCCGGATTCTGCCGCATACTGTTTGGCCTGCGCCACAATTTCCGGATTTGGCATATAGCCTTCGGGACAGGCCACCATCACATCCATACCGGTTTTGGCACCGCCGATCATCAGCGAATGGGTCATGTTGTTGCCATCGCCCACATAAGCAAACCGGATACCTTTCAGATGTCCTTTGTGCTCCTGAATGGTGATCAGATCGGCAATCACCTGGGTCGGATGATAGTCGTCGGTCAAGCCGTTGATCACTGGCACATCGGCATATTCGGCCAGATCCTCTACTTCTTTATGGCTGAAGGTACGGATCAGAATGCCGTCCAGATAACGGGACAGCACACGAGCCGTATCCTGAATTGGTTCCCCGCGGCCGATCTGCAGATCATTGCTGCTCAAAAACAGTGCCTGTCCGCCTAACTGATACATGCCCACTTCAAAGGATACTCTGGTTCTGGTGGACGCTTTCTGGAAAATCATGCCCAGACTTTTCCCTGCCAGAATGGGAGTCGGAATACCGGCTTTCAGTTTGGTCTTTAAATCAATGCCCAGATTGACCATATCCAGAATTTCCTGTCCGGTGAAATCCTTTAAGGTTAAAAAATCTTTTCCTTTTAAACTCACAATTTTCACGCTCCTTATATCTTTGAATAATCATACACTACAATTCATAATAATTCAATAGAAAAATCCAAAACTTTCTAAAAAATTTCTAGAATTTATCATAACAGATATCACAGCATTTTTCCACGATAAATACAAAATTCATACCTTAAATTCGATAAAACAATTTAATCTGTTTTGCTAACCGGCAGCACTTTTATGCAAACTTCTGCATAAAAGCAAAAAAGCAGCTCTCCGCACCTGAAGATCAGCTGATACGGTTCCCGCTGTTATACTTACAACCAAAACCAGCATATAAAAAGGTGCAGCAGATCTGCTACACCTAATTTATTCTACAAACGCTTATATATAATATTAAAACCTTTCTCTAAAACCATAGAAAAACCTAAAATAAAACATCTCTCTAAAACCATTTTATAAAACCTCTGAAACATCTAAAACAATGAGGACATAAAAAAATCATTTTCTCTTTCTCGCTTTTTCCCTTCGGGAACCTACTTTGGCAAGGCTTCAGCGCAGAAAAACGCGCTAGCAAGTAGGCAAAGGCCGAGGCGAGGGATTCCGTCCCAAAGCAGATTGATTGCTTGAATCATCGGCATTACCCATCAGCATTTCTTTTAGAAACACATAAATTCCCCTTATTCCGGACAGATAAATGCCTCGAAAATCAGATAAATCTCCGAAAAATCAGATAAATCTTCTCTCAGACAGATAAATCCGAATTTGACCAGATAAATATTCTTCTGGTTTTATTTGACAAAGTGATCCTTCTGTTGTATGCTGTACCCAACCGAATTTCTGTGCATAGCCTGTTCCAGCATATCCAGCAACTTACAGATTGTTTGCCCGGCACCAATACTGTTTTGTCTGCAATATTTTTTATCGAGGAGGGATTTTTATGACCAGCACCGCCGTATACTGCCAGTTTACCCATTTAGCCATCGCCTGCGATCTGACTGGCCGACAGATGCAGCTTTGGCTGCGGCTTTATGAGCTGTTGCGCCACCG
>CAMFFG010000124.1 GCA_945949655.1 uncultured Peptococcaceae bacterium | reverse complement strand
ATGCTTGCAACAAGGTACAAGAAAATTAAAAAAATTTTTAAAGTATGATTAAAGGAGAGAAGGATATGGCAAAACCAGCGTACAAAGAAAAATATCCACATATGTTTGAACCTCTCGTGATAAAAAGAGGGAGAAATGAAGTTGTATTCAACAATCGCATCATGATGTCACCTGTAGGAATTGTTGCTACTGGCGGTGGTGCCGATAATGGTCGTATCAATGCATTCGGTGTTGACTACTGGACCGGGATCATCCGCGGCGGATTTTCCTCTGTGGCTCTGCCAATGGAAATTCCGGCAGAAGGTTCTCATGCAGGTGTATTCAATATGGATCCCGATCAAGTGAATTACATGAATTTCCATTTACTGCAGCGCTCGGTGCATGCGTATAATGGGAAAACATTTGCAGAGTTAGTTCATGGCGGTCGTTGTATGGTAGCCAAAGGGCTGGAATTAAAAGCCGCTGCGGATGGGTTCTATCAGGGCCGTCCTGTAAAAGGAATGGACAAGGACGATATGGAAGAAGTGCTGCAGCTGTGCCGTGAATTTGCAAGCCAGGCTAGACGGTCCGGATTTGATGGCATTATGGTGCATATGGCACATGGTTGGCTGTTCCATGATTTCTTATCTCCATTATCCAATACCCGTACCGATGAATTTGGCGGTAGTGTGGAAAACCGCTGCCGGTTCCCAATTATGGCATTAAAAGCTATTCGCGAAGTGATTGGCGACGATTTGATCATTGAACTTCGTTTAAACGGAAATGACGAAATGGAAGGCGGTATTCTGCCGGAAGATGCGGCACAGCAGGTACTGCTGCTGCAGGATTATGTAGATATGATTCATATTACCTGTGGTACTAGACTGGATGTTTCCAGCCGTCCAAAAATGCACCCAACTAACTATTGCCCAACGGAACATAACGCTTATGCCAGCGAAATTATCAAGAACACACCGGGCGTTAAAATCCCGATTGGTGTAGTTGGTGCAATCAGTGATCCGGAACGCACAGAAAATTTGTTAGCAGAAGGAAAAGCTGACTATGTGCTGATGGCCCGTGCTGCAATTGCAGATAATAACTGGGTGAACAAAGTAAAAGAAGGACGGGAAGAAGATATTCGTCCATGTCTGCGTTGTCTGTATTGCCTTGACCATGGCCGCAGAAAAGCAAAAGTAAGCGGAAAAGAACTGGCTATGGCTGCAGAAGTCAGCTTCGACCGTCGTTGCGTGGTAAATCCATTATCCATGCAGGGCATCAGTAAAAAAATGTTCCCAGCTCCATTGCGCAGCAAAAAGGTTGCAGTAATCGGCGGCGGTGTGGCGGGTATGAATGCTGCACTCAGTGCTGCGGATCGGGGTCATGATGTTACAATTTTTGAAAAGACAGACCGGTTAGGTGGACAGGCGTTGTTATCTGATGTGATGTGGTTCAAAAAAGAAATGAAAGCATACCATGAATGGCTGGAACGTCAAGTAAAAAAACATCCGAAAATTAAGATCTTGATGCAAACTGAGGCAACACCAGAACTGATTTCCGAGTTGAATCCAGATGCAGCAATCATTGCAGTTGGCGCCGAACAGGTTGTACCTCCAATCCCAGGAATTGAAAAAGCAACCATGGCCTTTGATGTATTTGGCCATGAAGACAAATTAGGGAAAAAAGTTGCAATCATTGGCGGCGGCGATATCGGTTGTGAATTATCCATTCACTTATCAGGCTTAGGCCATACCTGTTCTGTAATTGAAATGAGCCATTTCCAGGCAGGTAATGCGGAACTGACTGAACGTATGTCGATTCTGCAGTGGATGGAAAAAGAAAATGTCAATACATTGCTGGATACACAGGCCTTGGAAATCACGGACACTGGGGTAAAAATCAAGACCGAAGAAGGCGAATCTTTCCTGGAAGCAGATAGTGTGATTGTATGTGTGGGAACAAGAGCTCTGACAAAAGTAAGAGACACATTCCGCGATGTTGCTTTTGATGTAATCAATATTGGCGACTGCAAAAAAGCATCTAATATGCAGCATGCTATCGAAAGCGGGTTTGACGCAGGGTATATTCTGTGATCCTTTCCAGAAAAACGATTACATTAGGATAGAATGATATTCCTTTTTCGTTTGGTTCAAATCATGTGTATGGTATAATTATTACAATTGAAGTGCTGTAATAATAAAACAGCAGACATACAATGGAATCGTTCCAAGACGGACTGACGAAAAAGGAGAGAGAATGATGCGGTTAGAACAGTTAAAATACTTAATAGAGATTGCAAATAGTAAATCAATCAACAAAGCAGCGCAGAACCTTTATATTACCCAACCTGCACTGAGCATTGCCATCAACTCATTAGAGGAAGAGTTGCAATATCCGCTTTTGAAACGCACCAAAAAAGGTGTGATGCTTACCGAGGATGGAATACGGGTGATGAAAGAGGCCCAGATGGTTTTGGATACCATTCAGAATTGGTATCTGGTAAAGGATGAACAGCATTACGAACTGGAGGGTACGGTGCATCTGCAGGCGATCCCAAGTATTTGCGTAGCTTTGTCAGATACCTTGATACTGGATTTACAGAAACGATATCCTTTGCTATCGGTGTTCCTGCACGAAAAAATACCGCAGCATATGATCGCATCTATGGTAAACAGTACTGTGAACATTGGCATTACGTCTTGTTTTCATTACAAAGAAGCTAGATTTCTGCGTAAAGCTGAGGAAAATCGGCTTCACGCAGAAAAAATGGCTGATGATGAACGATATGTCATACTGAGTGCCAAAAATCCATTGTCAGAAAAAGAAATCCTGACAAAAAAAGATTTAAAAAATTTGACTTTGGCCTATTATTCTGATTTAATCGATGATATTTCAGAATCCTACCGAAAATATTTTAATCCGGATCGCTGTTTCCGGTTAAACAGTCGGGAAAGCATCTTGCAGCTAGTTACGGAAGACGGTGCCGTAGGTGTATTTCCTAACAGAGCAATGCAAAACAGTCAGTTTATGCGCAATGGACTGGTGAAATCGGTACCGATGGAAGGCGTAGATACAAAAATTTCCTACTATTTATTGTATCCAGAACCAAAGACGATGTCAGTCAATGAGATTCGTTTGGTGGAAATTATTCGCGAGAAGTTTCCAGAGATTCTCAATCATGAAGTTGAACTTAATTGAATTTATAAGGAGAAATCGATATGAAGCCAGTATATAAAGAAAAATATCCCCATTTATTTGAACCTATGTATGTAGGGAAAAACAAAGTACGTTTTAATAACAGAGCATGTATGGCGCCCATTGGTTCCATTGCAACCGGTGGCGGTGAAAGCAGCGAAGGGCGTATTACACAAAATGGGATCGATCAGGCCATGAATTATATCCGCGGTGGATTTTCTACCGTTACCCTGCCAATGGAAGTGCCCATTGATGGCGGACACGAACATATGTTCAATCTGAATCCAAAAACATGTAACCAGATGAATTTCCACCTGTTGCAGAGATCGGTGCATGCGTACAGAGGGCTTACTTTTGCTGAACTGGTGCACTGCGGGCCGTTTGTAAATTTACCAGATTACCCTCGTCTGGGTGCTGATACTTATGTGACAAATGGCTATCCAGTAAAAGCGGCTACTCTGGAAGATATGCAGGGCATTTGCGATTTGTTTGCCCAGTACGCAGTATGGGCAAAAATTGCAAAATTTGATGGTTTGATGATTCATATGGCCCATGGCTGGCTGTTCAATCAGTTCTTATCCCCGTTGACTAACCATAGAACCGATGAATTTGGCGGCAGTGTAGAAAATCGTTGCCGGTTCCCGATGATGGTTCTGAAAGCAATTCGTGATGCAGTCGGCGACGATTTATTGATTGAATTGCGCCTGAATGGCAATGATGAAGTAGAAGGCGGTATCCTGCCAGAGGATACAGCACAGCAGGTTCTGATTCTGCAGGAATATGCTGATATGATTCATATTACTTGTGGACATCGTGTGGATGCGTTATCCCGTCCAAAACAGCATCCAAGTAATTTCTTCCCAATGGCACACAATGCTTATGCAAGCGAAATTGTAAAAAATACACCAGGCGTAAAAATTCCAATTGGTGTCGTTGGTGCGATTTATACACCAGAAGTGGCAGAAGAAGTATTGGCAAAAGGACAAGCTGACTATATTTTAATGGCACGCTCTGCAATGGCCGACCCGGAAATTATCAAAAAAGCAAAAGAAGGTCGTGAAGATGATATCCGTCCATGCCTGCGTTGCAATTATTGTATGGACCACGGCCGCAGAGAAGCATTGACAACAGACCTGCATCTGTTGAGCCATCCAAGTTATGATCGTCACTGTGCAACCAATCCGTTAGCATTCCAGAGTTTGTCCAAACGGAGTTTCCCACCAGCAGAACGGAAAAAACGTGTAGCAGTTATCGGCGGCGGTGTCGCTGGTATGGAAGCAGCAATCAGCGCAGCAGATCGCGGACATGATGTCATTCTATACGAAAAAACAGATCGCTTAGGCGGCCAGGCGTTGTTGTCTGATGTGATGCCATTTAAGAAAGAAATGAAACTGTTCCATGAATATCTGGAACGCCAGGTACAGAAACGCCGCAATATTGTAGTGATGATGAATACGCTGGCTACCCGTGACATGATTGATGAACTGGATCCAGATGCTGTCATCGTGGCAGTGGGCGCTGAACAGATCGTACCAAAAATTCCTGGCGTAGAAAAAGCAATGCTTTCCTTCGATGTGTTTGGAAATGAAGACAAAGTAGGTCAAAAAGTGCTGATCGTAGGCGGCGGTGACATTGGTGTAGAACTGGGG
>CAMFFG010000123.1 GCA_945949655.1 uncultured Peptococcaceae bacterium | reverse complement strand
ATGCAGCAAAATCCATTCAGCCTTCCCATAATATCTGCTCCTGCCCACCGCCAGTGTAGATGATCTGATCCACTTTGCTGAAATCCAGCGTTGCGGCGGTGCTGTTCCAATCCTGGGCACGATTGTTCAATATGGTGGTGCGGAAGGCGCTGACATATAAAATGCGCTTTCCATCCTTCTCCGCAAAGGACCAGTCCATATCCCGCAGAAAATACGGAGAGCTTGTCTCAATGACGGTGACATACCCGTTTTCCGCCAGCACATCGCCACTGACCGTCATGGTGTGCATATTGCGATCCGGCAGCGTGATCTCATACTGCGGGCTGTTATCGTCCTGTCCCTTGCGGATGACAACCGCCTGATCATCGCCGGTTTGCAGCGAAACCATCACGCCGTCCGCTTGTTCCGCATAATCCTTGAGCGCATAGACGGTGGCGGTCATGGTCACATCTTCTGCCCCAATCTCTTTTACCGGCCAGCTGAACAGACCATAGCTGGCCACGGCCACCAGCAGTACCGCCGCAATGCCAGCCCCGACAGCACGACGCACCCGCCGGTTCAGACGATGCTGAATTTTATGGAACAATCGCTTTTCCTGCTCTGATCGGGCTGTCTGCTTTGGTTCCCGCTTTGCCGGCTGCTGATATTCTTTTTTCATGTTCTCGTATAATGCACTGCATGCGCTGCAACCCTGCAGGTGGGCTTCCACCGCCTTTGCGCTGCAGTCGCTGGTCAGGCCGTCCACATAGCTGGGCAGCAGATCCTGCACGATCTCACATGGTAGTTTCTCATTCATGATGCATCCATCCTTTCAGTTTTTCTTTACTCCGATAAAACGTTACTCTGGCCCAGTTCTCACTGCGATTCAGAATCTGCCCGATCTCCGAAAACGATAGTTCGGCAAAAATGCGCAGGTACACCACATCCCGTTCCCCCGGCTGCAGCCTCTGTATCTGCCGATACAGCATCAGCCGTTCTTCTTTGCCGGTCCACGCCGCTTCCGGTGTAGGGCCCTGATCGGGCAGCTGTGCCGCTATCTCCTCTGAAATAGTCTGATTCTGATAGTCTTTCCGTTTGATCCAGTCCAGCCAGGTATTGCGGGCAATGGCGCACAGCCAGGTAAACATGCGCCCGCCCTCAAATTTTTCAATGTGCCGGATGGCTTTATAAAAGGTCTCTGCCGTAATGTCATCGGCCTCCGCTTCGTTGCCGCACAGGCTCAGCACATAGCGTTTCACCGGTATGGCATACTGCCGGTACAGTTCTTCCAGCTCATCCAAGGGCCTCTCACCTCCTCTATCTATGAAACGAGTCAGGGGTATCTTTAGTTACAGAAAAATAAGCGGTTTTTGTGATTTTATCTCCCAAAGCCAATGGCCGCAGCAAAAGCTTTTGGCAAAGCAACGGGACAGGCGGGTGGTGCGTTATGTACGAGAAAAGCCGGAGACTGCTTCTGCGGCAGGATTCCCCGGCTTTTCTGTATCCGTTATGTTATTTCAGCTTTGCGCCATCCCAGAGCTAACGCCCTAAGCCTTTTTGCGCATAAAGCGGATCTTGCACACATCGTCACCGCGGGCAATGGTAGCTGGCAGATACATCCACAAGGCTCGATGCTCCAGCTGTTCCCGAATGGCCACGATCAGCGGATTTTTTATCTTTGCCTCATTTCGTATCGTCATTCTGTTACCCTCCTGTTTCCAATTGTTTGTTTCCAGTTTATTGTCCATTATCATAGCAGGCATAACGCGTCAGCATATAATCCTTCACAGATCTGTGAGCACCCTTCCAGTCTCGATCATTTTCGTGACCTCACGAAAATGATTGGACACCGCATCAGTTCAATGGTATCCAGCAATAAGGTATCTCTGGGTATGAATGCCAACTCCTATATGAAAATGATATCACACAGACATGAATATTTCAATATAAAATAACCCTCTCACAGAGCATTGCTGTGAAAGGGCTGCTTTTCAAAAAACAACGACGTCACACGGAAAAAAGACAAGTCCTACTGATTCTGCAGCTTGCGCGCTGTAGCCAGCATCAACTTCAGCCGGTTTTCCTGATTGACCTTGGTGGCGCTGGCATCGTAGTCGATGGCTACGATGTTGGCATCGGGATGGATGGTCTTGATACGGCGCATCATGCCGCGGCCGCACACAAGATCGGAAGAGCCTTTGCCGCAGATATGGGTCGGCAGGCAGCCAAAGGGCTGGGTGCAGACGATATTGTTGACCCCTTCGTCAATGAGGGCCATCATTTCACCGGTCAGAAGCCAGCCTTCTCCCATCTTCACACCGTAGTCGATGACCTGGCCCGCCAGCTGTTTGGTGCGGGCAAAGCTGGATGGCGCATGGAAACAGCCCGGCTTTTCGATGGCCCTGATCATATCCTTCTGAATGCTGCTGAAGGTATGCATCAGATATTTGGTCACCACCGGTTTGACCAGTGATCCGCCATAGCGGATGTAATCCTCAATGCCGGTATCGATGGTGTACAGCAGGAAATCCAGCAGACCGGGCACCACCGGTTCCGCATTTTCTTTCAGCAGAAAGGCTTCCAGATTGTTATTGCCCAGCGGCGCAAATTTTACATAGATCTCGCCCACAATGCCGACCCGCACTTTGTTTTTGGGATATACCGGTACTTGGGCAAAGGCCCGCACGATCTCATCCATCTTTTTGCGGATGGCCTTGGGCCCCATGCTCTCCCCTTTGGCAAAGTCCTCGTTCAGCATGGCAGTAAAGTGATCCACCAGACGCTGCGAGGCGCCTGCTTCTTTCTCGTAAGGCAGGGTCTGGTTGTGCAGGCACATGAGCAGATCGCCGTAGATAATGGCATTGGCCATTTCATAGACCATCTTCTTGGTGATGGCAAAGCCCGGATTTTCTTCCAGTCCGCTGAAGTTGACCGATACCGCCGGCACAAAATCCAGCCCGGCCCGATCCAGCGCTTTGCGCAGCAGACTGATATAGTTGGAAGCCCGGCAGCCGCCGCCGGTCTGGGTCATAACCACAGCCACCTTATGGATATCGTATTTTCCGCTCTGCAGCGCGTCCATCAGCTGACCGATGGTTAACAGGGCCGGATAGCAGATATCATTGTGGCAGTATTTCAGCCCCATCTGAATGATGTTGCTGTTCTGGGTCTCCAGGATCTCCACCTTGTAGCCTTCCCGCTGCAGAATGGATTTCAGCATGGAAAAATGGATGGGCAGCATCATGGGCACCAGCAGGGTGTATTCTTCTTTCATCTCTTTGGTAAACATCAGACGCCCGTTTTTATCATATTCCAGTTTGGCCATGTTCTGCTCACCTCTTTGCTCTGTTTTTCTGGGCAATGGCAGCAAACAGGCTGCGCAGTCTGATCTTTACCGCCCCCAGATTGTTGATCTCATCAATTTTGATCTGTGTATATAAATTATCGTGTTTTTCTAAAATATCCCGCACTTCATCGGTGGTGATGGCATCCAGCCCGCAGCCGAAGGACACCAGCTGTACCAGATACATGTCGGGCTGCTGGCTTACATAATGGGCCGCACTATACAGCCGCGCATGATAGGTCCACTGGTTCAGCACATTGGTGTGGAACCGCCCCTTGGCCAGTGGCAGGCAATCTTCCGAGATCACCACTGCACCGTAACTGGTGATCAGCTGATCGATCCCGTGGTTAATCTCCGGATCCACATGATAAGGCCGACCGGCCAGCACGATGATAGGCAGATCATGTTCCCGGGCAAAGGCAATGGCTTCCTTGCCGTAGCGTTTCAGATCTTTCAGGTAGGCTTCCTGCTGCTGATACCCAACATCCGCTGCCGCCTTGGCTTCTTTTAAGGTCACTTTATCCTGCTTCAGAGCCTGCTGCAACCGTTTGACAAAATGCTTTTCATTGTGGGGTCCCAGATAATCTTTCAGAAAACGCACTTCTTTCAGGCTGGACATGTTGGCATCCAGCACTTCCGGATAATAGGCCACCACCGGGCAGTTGTAGTGGTTGGCGCTGATCTTTTCATCAAAGTTGTAGGGCATGCAGGGATAGAAGATCCTGTTGACCCCCTGTTTCTGAATCAAATGGGTCACACTGCCGTGCATCATCTTGGCCGGATAACACACTGTATCCGACGGAATGGTTGCCTGTCCTTCCAGAAACAGATCTCTGCTGCCAAAAGGCGCCCGCACCACTTCATAGCCCAGACTGGTTAAAAGCGGATGCCAGAAATGATAGTTTTCGTACAGGTTCAATCCCATAGGCAGACCGATACGGCCCCGTTTGCCTTTTTCGCTTTTCCGTTTTAAAATCTGCTCCCGCTTATAGCGATAGGCATTGTATGTGATGTTGATAAAATTCTTATCCTGGCTTTTTACCGGCCGCTCACAGCGGTTGCCGGCAATCAGCTCCCGGCCATTGTTAAAGCAGTTGACCGTCAGCTTGCAGTGGTTGCCGCACAGCTGACACACCCGTTCCGTGGTCTCATGACTGAAACTGGCCAGGCCCTCTGCATCCAGAATGGACGAATGGGGCAACTCCAGTGTGCGGGCATACAGCGCCGCACCGTAGGCGCCCATCAGCCCCGCCATGTTGGGACGGATGACCTCCACGCCAACTTCCTGTTCAAAGGCGCGCAGAATGGCATCATTGAGGAAGGTACCGCCCTGCACGATAATGTGCCGTCCCAGGCTTTCCGCCGAGGTGGCCCGGATCACCTTATACAGCGCATTTTTGACCACGCTGATGGACAGCCCTGCCGAGATATCCTCAATTTCAGCCCCATCCTTCTGGGCCTGCTTTACCATGGAGTTCATAAACACGGTGCAGCGGGTGCCT
>CAMFFG010000122.1 GCA_945949655.1 uncultured Peptococcaceae bacterium | reverse complement strand
GAATATTCTCACGGGCTAGTTCCAGATACATCTCCAGAATATAATCTGGTATCCCATCTCCATAAAACTGCGGATAAATCTCTTTCAGATCTTCCAGCGTAAAATCCATTACACAGCGCCTGCTTCCGAATTCACGCTTTCGCTCTCAGTTTCAGGCACTTCTTTTGGTTTCTGCCGGTTTCTTGTTTTTGTTGCTTTTTCTTCCCCGAATACTTCTAGGCTGCCTTCCTGGATGGCCCAGTCAAAAAGCGGATCTGCTTTTGCCCACTCCGGCAGTTCAGCAAAATCCAGTGCTCTCAGGCGAAAAGTTTCACCGGTCTCAGGATTAGAAAAAGTGAAATTCTTTTTACTGAATACACGCATGCCACATCCTCCTTAAATACCGTCCACATAACGGGCCGTTTCATAATAAGCAAATTTTACTTCCCCATGCTGTCCGGCATAGGCTGTCAGATAAGCCATATCTGTAACAGAAGGCTGGGTGATTACACGGGCTAGCGGCACGGTAATATCGAAGTAGAGCATTCTCTCTTCATTGACATAGACCACCATACGGTCTTTTCCGCTGGTGCCGGCACCAATACACCATCTGCATGGCTGAATGGAAAGTTCTACACCCTGGTTTTTTGCAATATTGTTTTCTAACAGATAATTCAGTAGCGACACATTGCCCGCCTCCGACACTTTGCGGCTTACCAGCAGGGTGTACTGCTCCGGCGGAATCAGGATATGATTGGGCATACCGGACAGATCATACTCGGCAGCCACCCAGGTATCATTGATAGCTTTGTTGATATCATCCAGAATCTGATCTGCCGTTTTATCCTTCCAGGCTGTGCTCGTTGTGGATCCCGCACTAACAGACGCAGCGGAAGTAATGGTAATCTGGGAATGGTTCACAATCCCCTCTGTACCAAGTTCCTTATACCCGACATACACATTCTGATCCAATGCTTTCTGATAATTTAACTGGATACCCTGTTCCAGTAGTTCCGGCAGGCTGCGACCGATCTGCTGCAGCTTGGCCTGGTCGATAAATGGAACTTTCAGAATATGTGCAAAGGTAAATACCTTGTACAGATCTTTTCCCAGATCTGCCTGCATAACCGGGACGGCATTGGTCTGACCACCAATAATACCGTTGGAATTACCACCAACTGATGCATAGCCGACATTCATCATGCTGGTAAATTCCACCCAGCCACCGCCTGTTTTGCTGACAATATCTCTGGGCCAGGTAACTGCGGAAAGTGGCTCCCGAATCTTCGGATCCTGTTTTTCCAGTTCTCCCAGTAAAAAGGCCATGCCACTATCCAGGGCAGCATCGCCAGTATAAATTGCTTTTCCTCGCCCCCGCATTGCACTTAATCCCTGTGGATTGATCATTGGCATCACACTCATGCCATTCATTGTCATAGTCATATGAAAATCCCTCCTATACTCTGTTCTTGATGGTCAGTTCACAGCATTTATTTTGATCCATTCTTCCGGTTGTCCAGCAGACGCCGGTCAGTTCAACGGTTTTTCCAGTATCCTCTTCCGCTTCAAATCCTCCAACTGGACAACCTGGATAGGATTCATTCTCTACGGTACGAATGTATACTTTACCGCCGGCAGTCGGTGTACCTTTTCTACAGACCACAATGATATTGCCCCGTTCCAGCACATCACACGGCTGACCAGGCTGATAGGATACTTCATTCTGGTTTCTGTAATCTGTAGCCATTTTCACTTCCCGCACAGCAATGCCGGCAAATTCTGCTGCCACATTCCCGGAACCAAAAGCACTATAGGTGTTGTCGCTGTTTAATACGACCGGGCTGCCAAACGGGACTGCTTTATCATCTTCCCCACGAATCAGGCGATTCATGATAATGCAATCCGGTGTTCTTGCAAAACTCCCAGCGTATCCCATTGGTAATTCAATTCCGATCACTTGTCCTGGCATAATTATTTTTCCTCCTTATAATGCGGATTATATTTTTTTGCAATATCACGTCCCAGTTCCCGCTCATCCTGGGCGCTGTCTGCGGTTTTTCCCGCCTGTTTTAAACCTGCCTGATACAGTTCCAGATATCCCTCATTTCCGGCTGGTGCCGCTGCGGATTTACCCTGCCGCAGGATAGATGCCAGAGTATCTGCCGTTCTCTTACGTTCTGCCGGATCTTTGTGCTGCATGATCCGTCGCAACATTTTCCGCTCTGTTCACAGCTTCCGGTTCCACGGTAACAGCTTCCTCATCTGTGTTTTCTGTCTGGCACTCTTTCTGATTCAATTCTGTTTCTAATTGATCCAAAGCATTTGGCTCTTCTTTTGGCATCACAGCTTTGACCAGCTCGCCAACCGCAGCCTCCAGACGATCCAGTCTCGCTTCCAGACTGCTCTCCTCCTCTTCATCCTGTACCACGTTTTCTTTTACCGGATCTGCTGGCGCTGGTTCTTCATCACCACATGCCCTGGTCATTTCGTCCACCGCCATCTCCATTTCTTCCGGTGTGGCGTCCTGAGCAAAAGCTTTTACCATTCTGCCCCAGAAAAATTTCTTACTTTTTTCTCCCATCTGCTTTTCTCTCCTTTTTTCTGATATTGCATCCTGAATAGCCACCCTGCTTCCGGCACGGCCTTTCTGGACCAGAGCCACATGGTTGCCAATAATGCCTGTCTGTTTCAATTGGTTTTCGCCTGCCGGTTCATACAGGCAATTATATCCGCAGCTAACTTCCCGCTTGCCGGTTCGAATGGCATCGATTACCCTCCGGTCATAAACGACAATGTCTGCCAAAAGCAGGTCGGACTGTTCACCCTGTCCCCGCCGTACGTCACGCACAATACCCTTCAGATAACGGCCGACATTTTCCGGTGTTACTTCAACGGGAGGATGCTCATCGGTGAATGGTTTCCCTTCAAAGCTGGCCATAGCTGTATCGGAGAACACTTCATCCTCCTCCCGAATAACTTCATAGCGTTTTCCGTATTCCAGGCCTATCTCCTGTCCAAGATATTCTTGAGTGCCAGTACGTCCTATGGGCACATTTTTGCAGAGCAAAAATCCTTCCTGTGTTTCTGTCATGTTCTCTGACAGTTTTGAACCGTAATACATAATCTTGCGCGTTATTACCACCGCCTTCTGTTACAGCACGCCAATAAAAAAGACGCTCAGGCAATCCGTTTGAATTGCGCTAGCGTCATGGTCTGTATTCTGTTCTGATAATATACTTTGTGTGGCCAGCTGATGGAGGACAGCTCAATCAGTGGCTCCGGATAGCAGCGGCAGTTGAATGTATTGCCGGCATGATACCTGCCGTAGCTTTTTTCCCGGTTCAGTGCTTCCGGACTGGGTGGATCGTCCCACCGGATTAATACGTCCTCCATCAGATCATGACTATCCCTGACCCGCTGGTCCTCCGAAGTACGCCATACATACCATCGCAGATCCATCATTTCACAGCGGGACTGTGTCAGGGCAGTAGATGCTTTGGATACTTCTGTCCGGGCAATCAGTTCTGCACGCGCTCTGGTCTTTTCCGGAAACATACGGCGGATATCCTCTGCAATTTCCATCGCCCGCTTTCCTTTTTGCTGTTCTATGGCTACATATCGGGTAACCTGTTTCGCAAGATCATCTGGAAGCGTACGGATCAACCTGCTGTTCTGATAAATTAAATCATAATATACTGCACCAACCTGACCGGAAAGTTCCTGCTGCAGTGCTTCGTAGAATTCTCTGCCCTGACCGTTCTCCCTGGCTGCAGCCCGCCATGTCCTCTGTCCATCCTGGAATAAACCGGTCACCATTTTCATAGCAATATCTTCCGCCGCTTTTCGAAATCGTTCCGATTCAGCATATTCTTTCCATGCGTCCAGAATCTCCTGCGGATCCGCCCGACCTTTGGTCAGTTCGGCAAACTGCTGCATCATCTTTTTGATAGAACGGATATACCGCTTCTCTATCATTAGCCTTGGTGCCCACAAACCTGACATGCTATCACCTCATTTCTTGTATTCAGGATGGTTTATTCTCGTGATATAATTTCCTTGAAGGGGGTGGATATAATGGTTAGATACGCACATACACTTTCTACCGGAAGCCTGATTGAAGTTGAAGAAGCCATCTTTCGCTACGAATCAGCCGGATGGAAATTAATCAAGTTGCTGCCAGAAGACCAGACCGTATTGCCAACATCTATTCTGTTCGAATGGCCGTATGATTCTGCTCCTCATTATCCAATGTTCTAAAGCCAGCCAGGTAAACACCAGGGAAGTTCATGTGGTGAATCTTTTCGAGTCCTGCCAGGTATTGCAAATGTTCATTTTCCGCAAGAGCTTCCCTCAAATCTCGCTCACTGTTAAACATGAGAATTCGTGATATACTTTCCACAGAAATACTCATTGCTTTATTCATTATCTTCACCTCATTTCAGGCGTCAAAAAAGCACCCGCTTTAATTGGGTGCTCTTGTACGCTTTTAATGCGGATTTTCTCCATTTTTCCACGCCTTTTTATACTGATTCAGGCTCATATCATTCGCACCGCCCCAGTAATCAGGCTTGTCATATTGTAAGCCGTCATTTTCCTATCCGCAAACATCACATATATCAAAATCGTCTTTTTCTTCAAATTCATATTGACCGCACACAGGACATTTAATCTTCATTATCCTCAATCCCCTCTTCTTTCATTCTATCACGAAAATAATCCATTTTCCTTGCCGGCTTAAACATTGTCGCAATTCTTTTTTTCGGAAAGGGTTCTAAAAATTATTCAATTTAACTGGACAATAACCACTCTTATTGGTGGGATATGCCATATTTTTCTCGAATTGCGGTTATTTGCACATCGAAATTGTCCAGTAATTTTCTTTCTTGTTTACCCACAGG
>CAMFFG010000121.1 GCA_945949655.1 uncultured Peptococcaceae bacterium | reverse complement strand
TTTACATTTGACGCCACGACAGCAGAGTGCGCGCAAATTGTGCGAAATGTATCTACGGGGACAGACAATCTGGGCATCATTATATATGCAGAAGAATTCTTAAATAATGATCTGGAATATGTGCCGTTGTTCAGTGACCGGTATGTACTGTTTGTTGGTCCCTGTTCTCCATTCTGGGAAAAAGAATCCATTTTATTAAAAGAAGCGTTGCAACAACCGTATATTGCTTATCGTGAAGAATTCCAAAAAGATAATGCGGTTTGGACAACAACACTGGGGAAAACTCAGATTCCGAACATCACATTCCGTACAGATGATTTAGAGCTTTTAAAAAAGATGATTACGCAGGAAGATTATGTAGCATTTTTTCCCGAATTTATGTCGCAGGATGATTTTTATTTGAAAAATGATAAAATCAGAGCAATCCCCATCTCAGACAAAAAACTGGAAATTGAAGTTGGATATATTTATAACAAAAAATATAAGTTAAGCCGTATCGATCAGATTTTTATGGGAATGATGGAAGAAACGATTCAGGAACTGGCAGAAAAGAAACCAGAGCATCTACGAAACAAGTAAAGTGAGCGTATTGGTATGAGAACCTTACAGGAACAGATCCTGGCTTATGTACCGGCCAATGATACAGAGGCCCAGGACAAAAAAGAATTTTTAGAGCAGTGGACCTTACTGGGGGATGTATTTTTGCAGCGGCCCGATGTGGGCCATGTTACTGTATCGGCCATGGTGCTGAATCCGGCTATGGATGCCATGCTGATGGTGTATCACAATATTTATCAGTCCCTGTCGTGGACTGGCGGCCATGCCGATGGCAGTCAGGCTCTATTGCAAAAGGCGGTGGAGGAGGCGCGGGAGGAAACGGGCATCCAGGAGCTGATACCGTTATCCAGCGGCATTCTGTCGCTGGATAAGCTGCCGGTGAAAGCCCATACCAGGCGTGGAAAGCCGGTGGCCGCCCACTGGCACTACAACATAACATACGGATTTTTAGCCTCGGACAGACAACCGCTGGCGATAAAGCCCGATGAAAACAGTCAGGTATGCTGGGTATCGCTGCAAAACTGGAAAGAACGCTGCAGCGAGCCGCACATGATCCCCGTGTACGAAAAGATCCTGACGCGGATGCAGCACCAGATGCAGGAAAAGCAGCAGCGCTATGCCCTTCTGCCGGAAGTGCTGCTGCCCTGGTATGACAAACATGCCCGGGTCTTGCCCTGGCGGCAGGATAAAGATCCCTACCATATCTGGCTTTCTGAAATTATGCTGCAGCAGACCAGGGTGGAGGCGGTCAAGGGGTATTATCAGCGCTTTCTACAGCAGTTGCCCGATATTGCGGCCCTGGCGGCTGCACCGGAGAATCAGCTGCTGAAATTGTGGGAAGGGCTGGGGTATTATTCCCGGGTGCGCAATCTGCAGAAAGCTGCGAAAATCATCATGGAACAGTATGATGGGCAGTTTCCTGCAGATTATGCAGCCATCCGTGCTTTGCCCGGAATCGGGGACTATACGGCTGGAGCCATTGCCTCCATCTGTTTTGATGCGCCGACACCGGCGGTGGATGGCAATGTGCTGCGGGTGGTCAGCCGTATCACTGAAAATTTTGCCAATGTATTGTCTCCTGCTGTCAAAAAACAGATGGCAGAGGCTTTAACTGCTGTGTATCCAACAGGAGAGAAGGCTTATACCTTTAATCAGAGCCTGATGGAACTGGGCGCCACCGTTTGTCTGCCAGGCGGTGCGCCAAAGTGTACGGTCTGTCCGCTATGCCAGTGGTGTCTGGCTTATGCCAGAGACAGCTGGGATGTGCTGCCGCAGAAAGCAGCCAAAAAACAGCGGCGTATCGAAGAGAAAACGGTTTTTGTGCTGCAGTGCGGCCCGCATATCGCGGTACAGAAGCGGCCAGCCAGCGGGCTGCTGGCTGGCTTGTGGCAGTTTCCAAATATAGAAGGAAATCTGGACACGCAAAAGGCGCTGGATCAGGCTGCCGCCTGGGATGTAAAACCGACGGCCATAGAGAAGGTGGTGCAGGGAAAACATATTTTTACCCACATCCAGTGGCACATGACCTGTTACTATCTGCAGTGTGAGAAACCAAACGACAGCTTTTTCTGGGCCGATGCGGCTATGCTGCAGGAGCAGATCGCCCTGCCGACGGCATTTAAACAGTTTCTGGAATAAAGGATCAGTTCCTTTTGTGCATCGGATCTGTGCATCTGATCTGAATGGCGGCTTCTGTCTGTGGGCAGAGGCTGTTTTTATGGCAGCAGATCGATGACTGCGTCATAAAAATGCAGCGGTGAAAGCTGCTGTGCCGTAAAACAGGCTGCCAGCTGTTCCACAAAATCTTTTCTGGTAGAGATATCATGAATCGTGTTGAGGCAGTACCGCTCTCCCTCCTGACAGCGGTACGCCTGGATCCCATAGGCCGTGTAGCTGCCCTGATCGGCAAGGAAACAGGTTTCCTGAATGGTCTGGTATTCCCAGCTGTGCGATGCATTACTGCAGTGTGTTGGTTGATGGTCTAGCATAATTTTCACCATTCCTTTTGGAAAGAATTTAGAATCGTCCTTTGCTGTTTCTATCCTAACCGGGATATGCGGTTTGAGCAAGGAATACAGAGTCCTATTTGAAAAAATTGTGAAATTCTGTAAATTTGGAATTAGATCTGCAGAAATTTCAGTTGGGCCAGACTGCGCCCGCAGACTGGAAGTGGCAGCGATCTTCTGTTATAATAAGGCATATTTTAATTTGTAAAAAATTCTGAAGAAAACAGGAGTATGATCATGAACTATTATCTGGCCCCCATGGAAGGTATCACCGGGTATATTTTCCGCAATGCCTATCAGAAATATTTTCATAATGTGGATTGCTACTATACACCGTTTCTGGCGCCCAATAAACATAAAAGCTTTACATCGAAGGAACAGAACGACATTCTACCGGAGCATAATCAGGGGATGCGGGTGGTACCGCAGGTTCTGACCAACCAGGCGCAGCATTTTATCCATACGGCAAAGATGCTGGAACAGATGGGCTATGACGAGGTCAATCTCAATCTGGGCTGTCCCTCGGCCACTGTGGTGACCAAGCAGAAAGGGGCCGGATTTCTGGCTGTTCCTGACCGATTGGAGCATTTTCTGGAGGATATTTATGGCGCGGTTCCCATCCCGATCTCCATCAAGACCAGGATCGGCATGGCCGATGCCGGCGAATTTGCCGATCTGGTGGATCTGTTTAACCAGTTTCCGGTAAAAGAACTGATCGTCCATCCCAGGGTACAGAAGGATCTGTACAACCATACGCCCAACTGGAATGCCTTTGGGCTGGCTGTGCGGGAGAGCAGGCATCCGCTGTGCTATAACGGAGATCTGTTTACAGCAGAAGCGTATCACAGTTTCTGTGCCGCGTTTCCGGATATAACGGCGGTGATGCTGGGGCGGGGCGTGCTGCGTAATCCAGGCCTGATCGGTGAGATCCGGGGCGATGGACCGGTCAGCAGAAAAACACTGAAGCTGTTTCACGATGAAATTTTAAGCGGCTAGCAGCAGGCTTTTTCCGGCGACAGACCGGTGCTGTTCAAGATGCAGGAATTATGGTTCTATTTACTTCCGCTGCTGGATCCTTCCCAAAGCTGTAAAAAGAAGATCCGCAAAGCATCGACCATTGGGGAATATCAGCGCATCGTAGCACCGCTGTTTGATCCGTCTGGTATAGAATAAAAGCAGCAGGATTACAAAAACAGCAAACGTGGATGGTGTTGCAAAAAATACACAAGATTTTTCACAAAAATTTCCTTGCTTGTTGACAAAACAGCGCTCTTTCACTAAAATTAATTAGATAGGACTGTAAATCGAAAGGATTGAGACTATGTTAACCACCCGACCAACAGGGACCAATGATTTTCTCCCTGGTGAAAGTGAAAAATGGCAATATATCGAGCAGCTGTGCCGTCAGGTTTGCGCTGAATACGGTTACAGAGAGATCCGTCTGCCGATTTTTGAACATACAGAAGTGTATCTGCGCAGTGTAGGGGAAACCAGTGATATAGTGGAAAAGGAAATGTACTCTTTTGAGGATAAAGGGTTCCGTCACATGACACTGCGTCCGGAAGGCACGGCCGGCACGGTACGTGCGTTTCTGGAAAACAGGCTGTATGCCGACCCGCAGCCGACCAAGCTGTATTATATGGGGCCTATGTTCCGTTACGACAAACCGCAGGCTGGCCGTTATCGCCAGTTTAATCAGTTTGGCGTAGAAGTATTTGGCGCCGATCATCCCGGCATGGATGCGGAAGTCATCGCGCTGGCTGTGGAAATTTTCAGGCGTTTGGGCCTGACCGGGCTGACGGTAAAAATCAACACAGTAGGCTGTGCCGACTGCCGGCCAAAGCACATGGAGGAATTAAAAGCCTATTGCCATCAGTATGAGGACAAACTGTGCGATACCTGCCGGGATCGGCTGGAACGCAATCCGCTGCGGATCCTGGATTGTAAAGAAGCGGGCTGTAAAGAAGTGTGCAAGGGTGCGCCCACTACCATTGAGGCGGCCTGTGATACCTGCAGTGATCATTTTCAGAAACTGCAGGAATATCTGGATGCGGTGGGCGTGCACTATGAGATCGATACCAATCTGGTGCGCGGTCTGGACTATTATGTGCGCACTGCATTTGAGATCGTCATCGACAGCGTAGGCTCCGCTCAGAATGCCATTGCCGGCGGCGGCCGTTATAATGGTCTTTTGGGCCAGTTCGGCGGCGATGATCTGCCAGGTATTGGTTTTGCCATCGGGATGGAACGGCTGCTGCTTACCCTGAAGGAACAGGGCATCGAGCTGCCGGTCAGCAGGCATCCCGATGTATATATTGCGCCGCTGGGCGAAAACGCGCAGAAAGAGGCATTCGTGCTGGCACAGG
>CAMFFG010000120.1 GCA_945949655.1 uncultured Peptococcaceae bacterium | reverse complement strand
GTGCAGACATGACCTTGTCAGCGCCCTGCAGATTGATCAGGTCGATCTCCAGCCCTTCTTCTTCAAAATAGCCAAGGCTCATGGCGACATAGCCCGGCGCGTAAAAAATACTGTGGGCCACTTCGCCTACGGTAATCTTCTGCAGATCGGCTTCTTCCTTTGCACCTTCGCCAGCGGCACCGCAGCCACTTAGCAGTAGCAGTGCTGTACACAGCATGCCTGCCAGTAATTTTTTTGTTTTCACGACCATACCTCCTAAAATTTTTTTATATGATGTTCCAGGAGATTGATCAGGCTGTTCAAAAACCAGGCACAGACAGCCAGGATCACCACTCCCATCATCACCAGATCCAGACGGAACACCTGACTGCCATAAACGATCAGATATCCGATACCGCAGCGGGAAACCAGAAATTCCCCTACAATCACACCAATCAGGCAAAGGCCCATGTTGATTTTGGCCAGGCTCAGCATATTGTCCCGATTGGCGGGCAGAATCAGCTTGCACAGGATCTGTGCTCTGGTGGCACCAAAGCTTTGCAGCATACGGATCTTATCGGCATCTATACTGCGAAAATCGGTATAAGCAGAGAGAATGGTCACTACAAGGCAGATGGACACCGCTACTGCTATGATACCGGTCAGGCCAGCGCCAAACCACACAATGACAATAGGCGCCAGCGCTGTTTTGGGCAACGCATTCAGCACTACCAGAAACGGATCCAGAATACGGGACAGTACCGGCCACCACCACAACAGCACTGCTATGGCGATACCGCAAAAGGTACCGATCAGAAAGCCCACAAAGGTTTCCCACATGGTAATGCCAATATGGGTCCAGATGGTGCCGCTGCTGAAATAGGTCCAGAAGATCCGCACAATGGCAGTGGGACTGCTGAACAGAAAGGTATCGATCCAGCCCATGCGGGCAGAAAATTCCCAGCCGCCCAGCAGAAACACCAGCAGCAGGATCTGGGTGAGCCGTATTTTCTGTTTCTCCCGTCTGTGCTGCAGCAGCCAGACCTGATGGGCCTGCCGGTTCTCTTCAGTCATGGTCGGCATCCTGCATCATCTCCTCCCAGATGGTGTTAAAGTACTGCTGAAATTCCGGCGCTTTGCGGGATCTCAGCGGTGTACGGGGCAGTTCGGTCGTCAGCTGTACTGTGTAAACTGTTTTGACCCGGGCGGGACGCTGACTCAATGTGTAAATGGTATCGGAAAAACTGATGGCCTCGCTGATATCATGGGTGACCAGCAGGGTAGATTTTCGTTCCTGCCGGAGAATGCTGCCGATATCCTCGCTGACCATGAGTCGGGTCTGAGAATCCAATGCAGAGAAGGGTTCATCCAGGAGCAGAATGTCCGGATCCACCGCCAGTGTACGGATCAGCGCCGCCCGCTGCCGCATGCCGCCGGACAATTCGGCCGGCTAGCGATTGCGAAACTCCCACAGTCCGTAGGTACGCAATAACCGCTCCATCTTCTGTACATGTAGTTCCGATTTCTGCAGATGCTGAATTTCCAGACCGATCCGCACATTATCGTAAATGGTTCGCCAATCCAGTAAGTGATCCCGCTGGAACATATAGCCGATGCTGCCCCGCCGGACGATTTCTCCGCCGGTGGGCTGCAACAGCCCGGATAAAATATTCAGTATGGTGCTTTTTCCACAGCCGGAAGGCCCCAGCAGTGCCGCAATTTCTCCCTGTTTCAGAGAAAAGCTGATATCATCCAGCACTTCCAGCACGCCATCCTGGTTAAAAAAATGCATCGAAACATGTTCTGCTGCAAGTAATGGTTCCTCGCGCATACAAACTCACTTCCTTTTGCCTCCGGTTTGTAATTACTTTTGTAAATTCTCTATAGTATATTGCTGAAAAAAATAAATGGTGCGCAAAGCAGACAATTCCAAAGATGTTTTTCTGACAACGGCTGGCAATCACAAGAACTTTTTGCTATACTAAAGACAATGGGTTATAGAAACCGAAACAGCAGAGGAGCGATTGAAATGAAAAACTTTCACTATCATATGCCGGTCGATCTGTTTTTTGGAGAAGGACAGATTGCCCAGCTGGCACCGCAAATGAAACGATTCGGGAACCGGGTACTTCTGGTTTACGGCGGCGGCAGCATTAAACGCAACGGCATTTATCAGAAAATTATGGATATCTTTGCGGCAGAAGGGATCTCTCACTGGGAATTATCCGGCGTGGAACCCAATCCCCGTTTAGAGACTGTAATACGGGGCGTGGAACTGTGCCGTGCCAATGCCGTGGATCTGGTACTGGCCGTAGGTGGTGGTAGCAGTAGCGACTGTGCTAAGGTTGTGGCCGGTTCGGTACATTATGACGGTAATCCATGGGATATTGTGCTGGATAGCAGCCTGGTGAAAGACTGTCTGCCCATTGGCGTTATTCTGACCTTATCTGCCACTGGCTCCGAGATGGACCCGATGGCGGTGATCACCAATACGGAACAGAATCTGAAATATGGCGTAGGCCATCCGGATTTTATTCCCCGTTTTTCTATTCTGGATCCTACCTACACCTACTCGGTGCCTGCCAGTCAGACAGCTGCCGGTACTGCCGATATGATGAGCCATACCTTTGAAAATTATTTTACCTTAAACGATGGCGCTTTTCTGGCCAACCGCATGGCGGAAGCTGTGCTGGAGACCTGTATCCATTACGCACCCATCGCGTTAAAAGAACCGGATAATTACGAGGCCAGAGCCAACCTGATGTGGGCATCCAGCCTGGCCATCAACGGTCTGCTGAAATACGGTAAAGACTGTCCGTGGAGCGTGCATGCCATGGAACATGCCCTCAGCGCTTATTATGATGTGACCCACGGCGTCGGACTGGCTATTCTGACACCGGCCTGGATGGAATACATTCTGGACGATTCCACAGCGCCTATGTTTGCCGATTACGGCTGGAATGTATGGCATTTAGACCGTGCTGCTGATGTTATGACGACCGCCAGAACTGCAATTGCCAGAACCAGAGAAGTTTTTGCCTCTCTGGGCATCCCCATGGCCTTGCGGGAGCTGAACATTCCGGAAGATATGCTGGAGCCCATGGCCAAAAGTGCGCCCAAAGGCGGAGACACCATCCATGGTGTAAAACCACTGCACTGGAAAGATGTACTGGAGATCTACAGGCTGGCCTATTAAATAGCGCAAACAAAAAAGACTATCGGAGCGGGAATCTGTCAGCAATTCCTTCCGATAGTCTTTTTTTCGTCCACAAATACTCGTTTACAGGCAGCCGCCGTCTACTGTGCACTGCAGATCTTCCTGATCAATGATCATCAGATTATCTTTCTGCAAGGCCGCAATGGCTTTTGCTTCATCATCCACACGGAACGCACGGTAAGCCAGCCCTTTCTGCCGTCCGGTGAATGCGTAGGTGTATTTCACATTGACACCGGCAGCCGTAAAGCTGTTCAGTACTTCATACAATCCACCTGCTCTGTCTGGAAGCGCCACCGCCAGCACTGTGCTGACCGAGATAACGTATCCGGCATTTTTCAGCGCATTGTTGGTCCGCTCAAAATCATCTACAATAACCCGGGCAATGCTGAAATCCGGTGCCTCTGCAATGGAAAAAGCACGAATATCAATGTTGCTTTCCTGCAGCACTTTGGTGAACTCCATCAGCCCATCGGTGGTAGTTTCTAAAAATACGGAAATTTGTTTTACGGACATACGTTCATCCTCCCTATATGTTTATTTCCCTATTGCTATCATACCATTTTTTCCCCATTATGCAAGATAAAAAAACAGGTCAGCCAAAAAAATTATCTGTCAGATAGGGCATCCCTGTTTTTTCAGTTTGTATGCTGTTTTTCTTTACAGTTCACTGAGGTTGTCCAGCATAGAGATCAGTTCATCCTGCGAATAAAACTCGTACTGACCCTGCTCCAGTTCCCAAAGCTGCTCCGGGCTTAAATGATCCAGCAACACGTCGGTGACCAGAAAAGCGCCAGCAGCACTTCCCACTGCGCTGGGGCCATAGTATACAGCCACATACTGACCAGTCTCATTGCTTCCCAGATGATAAATGTTCTGATGCTGCGGGCATAGTCCTGGCCGATTGCGGCAAATGGTTACCACTTGCTCTGCATTCTCCGAGACTGTCCAGTCTGGTCCAGGGTAACGGCCTGCCAGTTCCTGCAAAGGCAGATCGCGCAGCATCTCCTCTGTGGCTGTATCGCCAGGCTGACGCACGGCCTCACAGTCCAGCTGATAAAGCTCGCAAAGCTCATACCGTTCTTCCCAGTAAAACTGCCGCGGTTTCTGTGGCTCTGTATCTGCCAGCTGACTTTCCTGCTCCGGCAGATTATAATGGCCTTCATAGATCTCATTCAGTAAAAACCCCATAGCCGCTGAAAATACAAATAATAAACAGGCTCCTGCCATAAAAAATTTTTTGGTTTGCGCTGCCATATTCCTCATTCCATTCTTTCTGTTCGTATGGTTGTTCCTGATTAATATGCCCGCGTTTTCCCGTTCTTATACAAAATTTTCTAATTTCTCATCCAGAATCCAGAAATCTGCAGTCAGATTCATGATTTCTTCCATGGCAGTGATTTCATCCAGCAGTCCCAGCAGCTGATTGATGGTTGCATCATCCTGCACCGGCACCAGATCCCGCGGTGCCAGCACCAGCCCCTGGCGCAGCAATGGGATATCCTCCAGCTCCAGAATATCCACAATCTGCTGCAGTTTATGGGGCTTTGTGATAACTTCCATCAGGTCGCTTTCATCAAAACGCACATCATCCGCACCGGCGCTTAATCCTTCCAGCACCAGTGTATTCTCATCTACACCGCTCTGATATTTGCTGACCAGGATCTGCCCGCGTTTTTGGAACAGCCACGCTACCCGCTGCCCATACGTTCCGCCGTAACGGGCAAAGCAATCGGCCAGCTGCTGTT
>CAMFFG010000119.1 GCA_945949655.1 uncultured Peptococcaceae bacterium | reverse complement strand
GTGGTTCTTTGTTTCGCGCCTTCTGCGCTCAACTAGCTAAAGCCACATAAAAAGATACCGCACGCTTTTTCTAATCAAAGCGTGCGGTATCTCATGTGTGACGATTCTTTTACTATTTTAGCGAAAATTTTTCTTTTCCGCAAGGAACAGGACTTCCATGGCTTCCAGCTATTTTCTGCTGCGCTGCAGACCCTGTCGCTCCAGTTTTTCCACAATGGCTGAAATATCTTTGCGGTCCTGCTGAATTACTTCCATCTGCTGCTCATACAATGCCGTAATCAGATTCACCATTTCTTCTGTTTTATGCACGGTGTCTGCATAAATTTTTAAAGCTTCTCTGGTTTTCTCCTCCAATGTCTCCTGGGCGATCTGCTGTGCCTCTTTCAGAGATTCTTTCAATTCTGTTTCCCGTGCTTTCCGATAGGCTTCGATCTCATCATCCAACCGTTTCCGCAATTCCTCTGCTTCCCTGCGTACATCCTCCAGAATTTTTTCGCCTTCCTGCCGGGCTTCTGCCAGAATACCCTCCCGGCTGTCATCCAGTTCTTTGCGAGCCTGTTCCAGCTCCTGCCGCCGTTCGGTCAGCGTCATGCTGACGATCTCTTCCGCTTCTGCTTTTACCTTGCTATCGTAAGCTTTGGCCTCATTCAGAATTTTTTCAGCTTCTTTCTGAGCATCTTCTATCGCATTTTCTAATGTGGAAGTCCGTACCACTTCCGCTTCCGACACCATTTGCCGCGCCTGCCAGATAGCATTTTTCAGGATCTGCTCTTTGGTCATCTGCACCGTTGTCAAATCCAGTTCTCCAGCCTCTTCCAAATGTTGATCCGCACTGTGAAAACGCTGCAGTTCATCCAGCAAATTCAGCAAATCTTCCCGTTCTACCAGCACTTTATCTTTCTGCAGCAAAGGAGATCTGCACTCATCTTTCACATATACCATATAGTCAGCCAAACGCTGACTCATTTTTTTACTGAATTCTGCTTCCATTTTCGTTCCTCCCGCTGCCTATAAATAACATAACTCTATAACAAACTGCTCCAGCAGCTCTTCTCCATTAGCTGAGGTGGATTTCAGTTCCACTTCGATCAGCAAAAGCCGTTCCAATGCAGCAATCAGCTGCTGCATTGAAAAACGCTCCGCCTGTCGCATGCTCTTTTTAATAATAAAAGGATGCAGCTTGGTCTTTTCTTTGATCTGTCCTTCCCCGTAACCCATCTGCCGATAATCCTTCACCAGAATCAGATTGCGAAAATGCCGCACCAGAAATCCGATCAGTTTAAAAGGAGATTCTCCCAGATAAAACATATGCTTTAGCACCTGCAGCGCTTCACTGCCATTTTTATTGCCGATACTGTCCGATAACGCAAAAATATTGGCTTCCACCGTTTTCGTAACAATATCCTGCGCATGCTGAAGCGTGATTACTGGCGCATCCATCTGATATAACAGCAATTTCTGCAGCTCCTGCTCCAGAATCTGCAGATCAAAACTGTTGATCGCACTGAGATATTCCACAGCCTGACGATCAATGCTCCGCCCCGCTGCTGTAACATAGGCAACAATCCATTGTTCCAGCACTTTCCCCTTTAATGGCGCAAAGTCCACCTGAACTGCTTTCTCCTGCAGTTTTTTATTTAAAGCACCTGTCTTGCCCAGCGCACTGTCCCCACAGAAAACTAAACAGCACTGCGGATTGGGCTGCTCCAGATAATCCAGCAGATACTGCACACTGGCCTGCCCGGCCTTATCACTTTTGGGAATACTCAGAAAAGGCAAAGGAGGCTGGATGATCAGCAGTCTTTTTTCTGCCATAAAAGGCAGATTCATTGCCATCTCTGCGATCTGTTTCGGTGTGATGTCGGCGCCAGACAACACATCCTTGTTAAAATCCTCCAGTCCAACCGGCAGCAATTGCTGTTCCAGCGCTTTCAGCGCCCGCTGCTGCAGGAGCAACTCTTCCCCGGAGAAAAAATAAATGGCATGGACCTCTCCCTTATGCAATTGTTGAAGAAGCGCATGATAGTCCATGAAATGCTTCCTTTCTGTCTTACATTTCGCTTACAGTCTGATTTATGCCCTACAGAGCACAAACTTACTCAGCCCCGCGGATTGCGATCCCGACTGCTGGTCAGCGTTTTTTTCGTTGTAGTGCGGGCAGTCTGCGTGGGATGCTCCACCGAATTGACCAGATTGTCATATTGATTGCGTTTTGACTCTACTGGCACAGTTTTTGCACGGCTGGCTGCCTTTTTGCGTTGCGCCCGGCGAATATTGCTCACAATCCGACTGCAGATGGAAGCAATATATACTACAGATAAAATCAGCGTAATAATAAACAGCCAGTTAATGGGCTTACGGGCATCATCCAAGGCGATCAGCGGCACCTCATGCACCACCGAACCATCCACCAGAATTTCCAGCACCCCTACCTGTGTATTCTTTTTGATCGGCAGCTCCACATTGGTCAATCTGCGTTGATAAGAAATTATAGAGGCATTGTCCGTTGACTGGATGACACTATAGTCCTCACCAGCTACTACCCGCACCTGTTTATCCTCACCAAACTGCAGAGTCGTTTCCAGACTTTCTTTCTGAATTACCGGTACTATTTTTGTATGCTCAAAGCCGTAGGTCAGAATTTTTTTCATGCTTTGGAAAATGGATTCGTCGGCAGCGCCCAGAATAACACCGATCAGTTCCCGGCCATCTTTCTGTGCCGAGGCCACCAGCGTGCGCTGAGCATTATTGCTGTTGCCTGTCTTAATCCCAGTCGCTTCCGGCATAATGCTGAACAGCTTGTTGGTGGTAGGCAGCGGCTTTTCATAGCTGACGCCTTTCCAGTCCACCTGCTGAATCATAACGATTTCCCGGAAAGTTTCATTCTGCATGGCGTACCGTGCCAGCTTGGCCATATCCTCCGCTGTCACCACATGTCCATCTTCATCCAGACCATGCGGATTTTTAAATGTAGTGCCTGTCATATCCAGTTCTTTTGCCTTTTCATTCATCATGGTCACAAATTTATCGGCAGAACCGCCCACTGCATTAGCCACCGTATAAGCGGCATCGTTGGCCGATGCCACCATCATGACCTCCACCAGAGAGCGCAGCGTATATTTTTCCCCTTTGACCAGATGCACCGTCACAGCACCGCTGTCCCCAAAATCAGGGAGTTCCGGTACCGTCACTTCGTTATCCATTTTCCCGCTTTCGATGGCCAGAATGGCTGTCATAATTTTTGTGATGCTGGCTGGCGCGCACTGCTGCTGATAGTTTTTGCCGAACAGAACCTCTCCGGTACTTCCATCAATCACAATGTAGCTGGTCGCCGTCACATCGGGCGCTGAAGCAGTAATCACATCAGCCAGAGCCTGTCCCGGTACCATAGAACACAACAGCGTAATCACCAGTAATAGTATCATCCATTTTTTATTCATATGCATTCACCTTTTCCACGAAATCTTTATTTTATCCACTGCAATTCTATTTCAAGAACTAAATTGTGTTGCAGATATCCATACTATTTTTATTATATCATAAAGATTACAAAATGGTAAAATTTTTTTCTGGTAATTACTACATTTTCTGATTTTTTTACAAAGCGATCTGTCTTTCCTGAAGATCTTCCAGGCGCAACAGGATAGCACCGCTCTCATCGGTACGCTGCCAGATGATCTGCTCCTGCTCTAAAAACTGCAGCACCTCCCGATGCGGATGTCCATAGCTGTTGTTTCGACCCGCCGAGATCACCGCAAGCTGTGCACCTTTCTGCCGTAACTGCATATATAACTCCTGGCTGGCTGAGAAACGGCTTCCATGGTGCGGCACAGTCCAAACAGTAATTTGCTGCTGCGCTTCCACAAACTGCAGCACACCTGCCAACGCCAGATCACCGGGAAAAGCAACCGCAACGCCCTGCAGCTGCAGCAATGCCGTCAGTTCCCGGCTATTGCCACTGCCGCCCTGATCGTCAAACACCTGCAGCTGGATTTCCTCCTGTTGCAATGTAAGCTTTGCCTGTTTCTGAACAGATTTTATTGCTGTACCCTTCTGCCTGGCCTGTACAAGCAGTTCTTGCAGTTCAGGCCGCTCCAGCTGGTCAGCCTCTGCACAGAGATAATCTACCGGCATATATTCCAGAACCTGCTGCACACCCTTACTGTGGTCCAGATCCCCATGGGAGAGGATCACAGCATCTATCCGATTTATCCCGTACCAGGCCAGACAGGATATCAGCTCCCGCGGTTGGGTCCCACCATCAAACAGAACCGTCTCCCCGCTGCTGGTGCGCAGCAGCGCACAACTGCCCTGCCCGGCATCCAGGTAAAGCAGCTCTGTTTTTTCTGGCGGTCCGGGGACACAAAGACCGATCGTCAGTAGTAGAAAAACAGCACCCAGGCGCCATAAATTGTGATTTGCACCGGATCGATCTTTGAGCCAGAGCCAGAAACAAAATAAGAGTAAACCATAACAACAACAGGCCAGCCAGTGCGGCCGCCCAATAAACCATTGCCCACCGCCAGACAAATGCTCCAGCAACACAGTCCCATCCAACAGAAGTTGCAGCAGCAGACGGGCCGGCACAAACAACAGCACACCACCTGGCGGAATCAGCCAGCTTGTCACAAAGGCCAGCAGCAGCAACGGTACCAAAGCTGAGACCAACGGTACCAGCAACAGATTGTACAACGGTGATAAAAACGAAACACTGTAAAAATGCCATGCCGTCAGCGGCAAACTGCCCAGATAAGCAGCCAGTGCTACTGTCACACTATCCCGCAGCCATCTGCAACTGATCCAGCGCAGTTTCATCTGCAGCGGCCGCACAAACAGCAGCAGAGCCAGCGTCACACCAAAAGAGAGCTGAAAGCCAGCTGTAGTCAGCAAAAAAGGCTGATCCAATAACAGCAGTAAAGCGGTCAGCGCAAGAAAATCCAGCGGAGCCGACGGTCGCTGCAACCGCAACGCCAGGGCTGCCAAAAGAAGCATCACTG
>CAMFFG010000118.1 GCA_945949655.1 uncultured Peptococcaceae bacterium | reverse complement strand
GACAATGGTAAATACACCACTGTCACCTTTGAAGTAAAAGAATTTACCACACCGGTTGCTCTGAACCTGGTATACGAAGCTGACGCCGTAGAACTGGATTCCTATGTGGATATTGATACACTGGAATGGGTTGACGCCAACGGTGTAACCAAAGACTGCACAAATAAAGTAGATCTGGCCGCCAGCGGTTATGCAGTAAAAGATTTCGATACAGATAATGGCCGTGTAACTGTAAAAGATGATGACAAATATGTAGGCAGCAAGATCACTGTTGTAGCTGTAGATGACCGTTACAACCTGACTGCACAGGCTATTCTGACTGTTGCAGATGAAGCTTCCGCTTTAGCATTTGATGCTAAAACTCTGGCTGTTGATGTCAACAACAAAGTGGGCGTAGCAGTTGTAGACAGCGAAGGCAACAAAGTTGCGCTGAATCGTAGTACAGGTGGTACAAATAATACAAATGCCAAAGCTGATATCAGCTATGTTGTTCTGGACAAACCGGAAGGCGCTAAAGTATCAGTAACTACTGATGGTGCGGATAATAAGATTCTGACTGAAGGCACCTTTAAAATGAATGTAACTGCCAACAAGGTTGGCAATGTAACCATCCAGGCTGTTGCTAAAGTGACCTATACAAAAGACCAGAAAAATGTAGTTAAATACTACACCGGCACACAGATCTTTGCTGTTGGTAAAGATTCCGTAGGTCAGGTAGTGGTAATGTCCATCGGTTCCAACGAAATTGTAATCAACGATGCAAAAGCTACCATCGATGCTGCTCCAATCGTACAGAACGATCGTACCTATGTACCATTCCGTGCACTGGCTGAAGCATTCGGCGCTACCGTTGCTTACGATGAAGCTACCCAGGCTGTAACTGCTGAACTGAACGGTGTAACCGTAGTGATGACCATCGGTTCCGCTACCTACACTGTAAACGGTGCAGAACAGACTATGGACGTTGCTCCATTCATCAATGGTTCCAGAACCATGGTACCTGTAAGATTCGTTGCTGAAGCTTTCGGTATCAAAGTTATCCCAACCTACGATGAAAACGGCGCAACTGCAGATATCCTGTTCAATCTGTAATAGATAAAACAGTGTCCGTAAACAAACATGTATAACATACAGATAACTTCTATGTTGTTATAAATTTTCAACTCTCTTTAAGAAAGATAACAAGTGATTCCCCAAATCGCTTCCCCCATCTTTCTTAGGCTGAAGGGGCTGGCTTAAAAGCCGGCCCCTTTTTGCTTATGAACAGATGATCTGACCTGCCCTGTGATAACACCATGGATTTATTTTGCAGAATTGCGCTGTTTTTTGTTTTATATTTTTTGAAACTCCAGGATACCGGATAAAAGAGATTATGGAACGGCGGCAGAGACCACGGAACGGATGAGATGGCTGGCTGCTTTTATGAGAGAAAGAAGGGACAAACAAATGAACCAGTATAAAAAATTATTTGCAGTGCTGACACTGCTGTGCTTTGCGCTGACACTGATGCCAGTGGCCGCTTTTGCAGCAGTCACCCCCAGCGACAGCTATGTTTACACGGATGATGTAGATGCAACAGTTGATGCAATCAGTACGGATAAAGATGGAAACAAGGTATATGACTGGGCTGATATCTGCTTTGATTTAGAACCAGGCACCAGCACAGGCAGTATGTATGTATGGTTTGTGAAAGACGGCTCCAATGTGGCTGCGGAAAGTGTTGTATCGAAAGCAGGTATTAAACCTGTCAGCGGCGTTTTTGCAATGGACAAAGTAGAGGAAGACGAAAAATACAGCTTTGCTTTTGACAACACAGGCAAATACACTGTACATGCCGCACTGGTTAACCCACTGGCTAAATACAACAGCGGAAAATTTGCCACAAAAGCAGAAGCATTCCGCAATGCAGAAGACGAATTACTTTTCATTTCTTCTAATCAGAAAACAATCACAGTAGAAAGCGACAGTGACAGCAATGATTATACATTGCAGCTGATAGATAACGCTGACCTGCCATTTGGCATTGCAGAAGGGGCTTCTATTGCGAATGGCGGCAAAACAACAATTGGTTATGGAGGAAATTTAAGCATAGAGGGCGTTAATAATCATTTGAACACCAATGGTGTTGCATCTGGCGATATCACATTTAAAGTACTGGACAAAGACGGAAAAGCTGTAAAAGGTGCCAAAGTGAAACTGTCCACCAGCAACGCCAACTGCATCGTTAATAAAGAAACTGTGACCACCGACCAGTTAGGTCAGTTCAAATTTACCATTGCGATTACAGAGGAATCGCCGAATATTGATGGCTTTACCATTTATATTGAATGTGGCTCTTACGAAGCGAAGCTGCAGATCACAGCATCTTCCACCAGCGCTTACGATTTAACATTTACCAAAATGCCGCAGGTGGCATTATCCACAGATGACTGTACCGCTGGCAGCTATCTGGATGATATCTGGGTGGCAGTAAAAGATGTCAACGGCAACTTTGTAAAACCATTTACACTGCAGCCAGGCGGTAAATTTGCAGAACCAGGCTTTGCAGGCGTACTTGTTTCCGGGAAGAATCATGAATTTACCTCCAGCTATGTCAATGGCGATTCTCAAAACAACTACAAAGCATGGGGAAAATCTGCAGAAGATTATGTATCGATCGTGAGCCAGCCAGCTGGTTCTAAGCTGGAAAATAAAGATATCTGGCTGTGTCCGGTAGGGCAGGATGCTCCTTATCAGAACACTTTATTCACAAATAAAGATCTGGTTGCCGGAGAATACACGCTTAAACTGACTCTGGCCAATGGCAAATACAAAACCATCACATTCAGTGTAGCTGAAATGGGGACCCCGGTTACCTTAAAGGTAACGCCAAGAGCTCCGGCTACGGAATTGGGAAGCAAAACCAGCGCAAGCTTTAAACTGGTAGACGCCAACGGTGTTGGATGCGATGCCCTGAAAAAAGGAACCGATGTTGCTGTAACAGGCTATGGTGTACTGGAAACCGAAATTGTAGAAACAGACAATGAAGTGAACATTTACACCAAAAATGATGACAAATATGCCGGCAGTGAAATTAAAATTATTGCCACCAACGACCGGTACAACCTGGTAGGAGAAAGCACAATCAAAATCAATGACGGTAAAGCGTTTATTTACATTCCGGTTAAAGAAGCGAAAATCAATACACCTACCGATATTACCTATCTGCTGATGAATGGTCAGGCCAATATGAATGTGACCATTGGTAACATGAATACAGACGTTGCTCCGTACTATCGTTTAGCAATTGTCAAAAATATTGCTGAAAATTTGATAAAAGAAGGTATGGATGAAGAAACTGCCCAGGAAAAGGCAGAAACAATGGTGACCGATAGTATGGTTGAAGCTCAGTTACCAACTGGAACTTTCCGTGTAGCTGGCGGACAGACAAGCTTTGTGGTAATTGCCAAACCGGAAGGCGCAACTGTAAACTTTGATGCCCGTGCGGCAGGCGGCGCAATCACCTCTATTACCGGCGACAGCTATGCAGTAGGCCGGATCGAATGTGACAAACCGGGTGTTGTAACCGTACAGATGTCCATGGGTATTGAAGTTAAACAGGCTGATGGAACATGGGCTCCACATTACTATACAGGTACCCAGAACATCGTATTCACCGATGGTTCTGCCGGTAAAACGGTGGTAATGTCCATCGGTTCCAGCGAGATCGTGATCGATGGCGAAAAAGCCGTTATCGATGCAGCGCCGGTAGTGCAGAACAGCCGCACTTATGTGCCGTTCCGCGCACTGGCAGAAGCATTTGGCGCAGAAGTAGCCTACGATGAAGCGACCCAGGCTGTGACCGCACAGTTAGGTAATACAACCGTGGTGATGACCATAGGTTCTGCTACCTACACCGTAAACGGTGAAGAAAAAACAGCCGATGTGGCACCGTTTATCAGCGGCAGCCGCACCATGGTACCGGTACGTTTTGCAGCCGAAGCCTTCGGTAGCACTGTGATCCCAACCTACGACGACAATGGTGCAACTGCTGATGTTCTGTTCAAGCTGTAATAGGTACAACAGCCTGTGCAGACATGCGCACAATGCCGCTGATGTTTTATTCAAATTGTAAATGGAAACAGTGTTAACCAGACAGAGACTCTTTCAAGAGTCTCTGTTTTCACATATCCAAAACAAAGATGTCTGTTATCTTTGCAAAAATTCTGAATTGGAACGGACTGTGCAAGTCGGAACAGCAGGGAAATCCATGTCTGCTATAGGATCACCCGAAGAATCCTCAAATAAGGATAACTACGTCTGCCCGGTGCGTGTATCAGCCGGAGAATCCATGGCCAAAGGTCGCTGCTTTTTTACCCAGATTCCCCTGATTGTCCGTTTTTTCTCGGCGCGAGGTTTTTTATAATAGATTATAAAGCATTGTTGAAAGGGGTTTTTTGCATGTATCATAAAATGATTCTGCATCTGAAGGAATATCTGCATAACGACAGAAAGACGCTGCATCACCAGTGGGAAAAGACTGCTGTGAACCGTAGACAGCTGCAGCGGAAGCGGATTGCTATAGTGCTGCTGGTTCCAGTGTTTCTGTGTGCTACTGTTCCCGCCAGGGCAGAAGGCACACAGCAGGCTGCTGCCAGCGAGGAACAAATTTATACGCTGGCTCAGATCATCGAGCAGGTGCAGCGGCACAACCGCATTGGCCAGCAGTATGCGCTGAATCTGAAGCTGCTGGATGAAAACCAGACCAAGGCCCGCAATGCCCGGGATGATGTGCAGTCTACGCTGAATTCGGTGTATGACCAGGAAAGTTCGGCCTACAATTCGCTGGGTACCGTGGGGAAAAATCAGTCTGCTGTCAGCCAGGGTATGCAGGCCATTCAGAAACAGGTCACCGAGGCCGGGATCGCGCAGGGGCTCAGCGGGCAGGAGCTGCAGAATTTTGTGCAGAACCAGCTGCAGACCAATTCCTCCTCGTATAATATGTTTAAAATCAAAAATAACATCGTCAATCGGCTTGC
>CAMFFG010000117.1 GCA_945949655.1 uncultured Peptococcaceae bacterium | reverse complement strand
CGATAACCTACGCTCTGCTCCGTTATCTGCAGTACTTTTGGAACAGCTGCAGTGCCAAGGCATAAGCATACAGAAAAAGAAAAGACCTTCTGTGTAGGCCCGATAGATCGGGCCTACATAGAAGGTCTTTTGTATATTGCAGCGTTAAAGCCTGAAATCTGATGTTATTGTTTCGGCCCTTCCCGCAGGTAGGCTTCTTCTGGCGATTTGAGGTGCCAGGCGCGGATAGGATTAGCCCGAACAAAATCGAGAAGCCGCTGCGCTGCGGCAGAAAGGGTCCGCTTACGGTCCCAAGCCAGAGTGATGGTCAGCTGTGCTTCCGGATTGCTTAAGTGGATAATGTCACAATATTTCTGGCAGACGGCAAAGTCCTGCTCACTTTGCAGCGCCGACTGCAGCATGATAATAGAAGCACGGATCGGGATCATAATCCGTTCCAACAGTTCCCGTTCACCCTCAAAGATAATGTTGGGCTTAAAATCGGCGGCTTTGCTTAAAATGTCAATGGAACGGGCAATATTTTCGGATTGGGGGAGTGCAATAAAAGGCTCGTGAACCAATTCGGCAAAATCATGAACCGGTTTTGCTGCCGGTGCACTGCCCTGCGGCATCAGAACGATGTACTGATCTTTCCACAATGTGTGATAGTGGAATGTCTGATTATCTGGAATATTAGAAAGAATTCCGAAATCAATGACGCCATCTAGCAGACCGGCCTCGATCTTCTCGGTGGTAGAAACAAAATGGCGTATGGTCAGATCAGGATTCTGTCCAATAAAAGTGGGCAGCCATTCCCGCAGATACATAGAATCTGTGGAAGCAATGGTGACAACTCTGTTCTGGCGCTGTTCCAGTTCATCGATTTCAGTGCGGATGTTATCCAGTTCGCGCAGGATGTTATTGGCATGTTCCAGAACGATCTCCCCATAACGATTCAAGACGATATTTCGTCCCTGACGGTCAAATAATTGTACGCCCAGTTCGTTTTCAATACGGGACAAGGTATTGCTGAGTGAGGGCTGTGAGATCATCAGTTTATTAGCGGCTTTGGTGATATGCTGACATTCAGCAATGGTTTTAAAATATTGCAGTTGCAGAAGTTCCATAAACGATCCTCCTTTGAAAGTAAAACAAAACCAGCGCTGAACTGTTGTGCGCGGCATCAGAACAGAGATAATAAATCTTGCTGTGAATAGATAGTTTTTGGATGATTTTTATATTTTGCATAAAGTATTAGAAAAAAAGTGTGTTTTCTAATATAATTTATACGATAAAATAAACTAATAAAAATTTCTTCGTGCCCCTGTAAAACAGACTATACAGATCAACTTAACAGATTCTTGTTTTCAAATAAAAATCTATAACTTGATTATAATGAAAAAACAGAATTCAATCAATAGGTTTTGGAAAGGAACAAAAAGAAATTTTTATTTGGACCGTACCTAGTATGTATCATTTTTATCAGATTCGGTCAAAAGGGGGAATTCATCATCAGGAAAGGTTTGTCGTCTTATAAAAGCTGAAAAATTAGAATTACAGAAAGGTGTGTTTTTTATGGCTTCCGTAACTGCTGAACAATGTGCTGAGCTGGAAAAAGATGAACCGATGGTCAAACTGCCAAAAGGCAAACGGTTATTCTTTGTCGCAATTCTTTATTTATGTTTCACCTTTGACCTGGCAATTCGCTATGGCGTAAACGCAATTTTACCAATGATGCGTGACGATTTGGGAATCAGTGCTACCCAGATCGGGCTTTTGAGCAGTGCTGTATTTTTAGGGATGGCTGTTTTTGTAATGCCAATTTCTTTCTATGGTGCACAGAACGGGCAGAAAAAGGCAATCAGCTTATGTACCATTCTGTGGTCTGGTGTGACCATTCTGTGTGGTTTTGCACAGGGCGCTGTTTCTCTGGCGCTATTGCGTCTGGGTGTTGGTGCTGGTAACTCTGCTTATGCGGCCCTGTCCACCGATATGCTGACCAGCTGGTACAAAAAATCTTCCTGGGGGAAAACCTTAGGGCTGTATAACACTGCCATGACAGTGGGCGGTGCGTTAGGGATGATTTTGTTTGCTGCCATTGCCGATGCAGTGGGTTGGAGAATGACCTTCTATATCGTTGGGGGTGTCAGCATGGTAATTTCTTTGCTGACCTTACTGTTGCCGGATAATAAAAAACTGATGGCAGAACAGCAGGCTGAAGTTGCAAAGGCGGAAGGAAAGTCCGGCGAAGTACAGCAGAAAAAATTGAATGCAATGGATACTGCCAAATTCCTGCTGAGCAACAAAGCACTGCTGCTGATGTGCTTAGGTGCTGGGCTGGCTATTATGACATTGAATATCGGCAGTACGTTCCTCTCTATCTATCTTTGCGACATGTTGGGTGTTAGTCTGACAGTTGCTGCCGGCCTAGCTGCGCTGGGTACCCCGATTGGGCTGATTGCTTATCCTTTAGGCGGCGCGATTCTGGACAAATGGTACAAAAAAGACCGTCGGGCTCGTATGTACATGCCAATGCTATGTATTGCAGCCACTGCAGTTACCTTCTTTTTAGGTTACAAAATGGTAAGTGTTCCACTGATTTTACTGGCTGGTGGTTTATACAATTTGGGGAATACTTCCTTCCACACTGCAGCCCATGAACTGGTTCCAGTTTGGTATAAATCGGTTTCCTACGGAATTTACGTACTGTTCATTCAGCTGTTAGGGGCTGTTGGTCCTACTCTGGGCGGTGTGATGGTAGATATGATGGGTGTCCAGGCTGCTTTGGCCAATGCACAGATTTTCTTTGTGATTGCTGCCGTATTGTTGTTCTTTGCTGGTACAATCTACATCAAATATTATAATAGAGCACGAGAAGAAGAAAGAAATTCTGGTGTTTGCCCCGAATAATTCCGATTGACCGACAAAACAAACAGGAAAAGCAAAATAAAAAGGCAGGGTTGCTGTGCGGGAATGCTTTCGCGATGCAGCAGCCCTGTGTTTCTGTTATTGGATACAAGCGCATATCTTGAGAAAAGAACATAAAAATCTGCTGCGTTTTGTGTGTTTGTATGCTATAATACTAAACTAGAGTGTGATAAACGTAAGGGAATTTTGTGAACCATTATCATACAGAGGGGCGAACTCTATGAAACAATTATATTATAATGGTAATATCATTACCATGAATGATGCGCAGCCCAAGGCAGAGGCTGTATTGCTGGAAGATGGCAGGATCGTTGCAGTAGGCAGCACTGCCGAGCTGATGGAACAGAAGGAAAATGCCAGCCTGATGGATCTGGACGGGGCCACGGTATTGCCTGGCTTTATTGACAGTCACAGTCATTTTTCTTCCAGTTATATTTTTCCGCGATTTGACCCATCTCCAGTGGGCAAAACAGATAGCGTGAAAGATCTGGTGGAGCAGGCCAGAGTATATCTGGCGGAGCACCCGGTCAAAGAAGGCGAATGGTTTATCGGGATGGGATATGACCATGCGTTGTTTGAGGGCAAGCTGCATCCGACTAAGGAGGATCTGGATCAGATTTCAACAGAAATTCCCATTGTCATGATCAATACCAGTGGCTGGATGGGAGTGGTCAACAGTAAAGTGATTGAAGATTTAGGGTTGACCAAAGACACACCATGTCCAGAAGGTGGAATTGTTTATCACAATGCCGATGGAGAACTGACAGGACAGTTTGGTGATATTGCAATTCGTGATATGATTCTGAATCATATGCCTATGCCCAGCGCAGAGACGATGATAGAGGCTATTTGCCGGGCGGAACAGATGTATATCAGCAAAGGCTACACCACTGTAATGGAGGGCAGCTTTGAAGCAGATATGCGGCCTCTGGTACAGCTCTGTACCGGGGCAGGACTGATTTCAGTGGATGTGATCACGTATGTGCGGGTGGCCAGTGAAAACAAACAGGTCCTGCAGGGAATCGCGACGCCAGAGGCCCAGTACCGCACCCATTATAAAGTAGCCGGTGCCAAAGTGATTCTGGATGGTTCACCGCAGATTCGCACTGCATGGATGACAGAACCGTATTATAAGGTGCCGCCGGAAGAAAAACCCGGTTATTGTGGTCATCACAATTTTTCGGATAACAACGATATTCTGAAGCTGTTTAAAGAGTGCATGCTGAATCGCTGGCAGCTGCAGATGCAGTGCAACGGGGATGCAGCGATCGATCAGTGTCTGGACGTATATGAACAGGCCTTAAAAGAAACTGGCATCACGGAAGATCTGCGGCCTGTATTAATTCACTGCCAGACAATTCGGGAAGATCAGTTGGATCGGATGCAGAAGCTGGGAATCATGCCGAGCTTTTTCCACGATCATGTGTATTACTGGGGCGACTGGTATCGTGATGTGGTATTCGGGCCGGATCGGGCCAGCCGGATCAGTCCTCTGGCTTCGGCATTGAAACGGGGCATGTGTTTTACCATACATCAGGACTGTCCAATCGGACCGCCAAATGTGATGCTGATGCTGGACACGGCCGTGAACCGGCGTACCAGAAGCGGAAAACCACTAGGCCAGGAATACGCCATTGATATTATGGATGCACTGAAAGCAGTCACCATCCATGCAGCATACCAGTGCTTTGATGAAGATGTGAAAGGCTCATTAGAACCAGGAAAATATGGAGATATGGTTATTTTATCGCGGAATCCGCTGACAACGCCCAAAGAAGAAATTCGGGATATTCAGGTTTTAGCGACCATTAAGGAAGGCAAAATCATTTATCAGGCTGATGATGTGGAATGTGTGGATTGCATTACAGAGCCAGGTGAATTTGAAACTACGCTGTAAGAGCGTACGAGACAGCACGATTTGTGTAAATAAAAACGGGGTTATATCTGTGCAGGAAGGTTTGCACGGTATAGCCCCGTTCTTTCATTCAAAAATATCGTCATGAAGCGAGCTGAAATCCCGAAAATCATGAATATACCGGTCAGCTTCCTGTTGTAATGCCTGCTGCTCTGCCGGATTGGTGGCCTCATAGATGGCGATGGTCTGGAAGCCGGCCTGACTGGCACTGCGTATGGCTGTCAGGGA
>CAMFFG010000116.1 GCA_945949655.1 uncultured Peptococcaceae bacterium | reverse complement strand
GGCATGCATGCTGGTGACCACCGAGCGGGTTATCACATCGTTGACCTGAATCACCTCATTGGCATATCCATTCTCTTTCAGTTTCTGATAAACCAGATCCTCATCCAGATTCTTATTGGTAACATACCGGTATGCGGCCAGATCTGCCATGCGTAGTCCTTTCTGATCCCGCAGCGGATGATTTTCTCCCACGGCAATTTTCATTGGCCGCATAAACAGCTGATGAAATTCCAGTTTGCTTTTCAGAAACTCTTTGGGATAATAAAATTGCCCATCCAGCACCCCGATCTGCAATAAACCCACATCCAGATCACCCAGTAACACATCACGAATCACATTCACATTCTTATCCTGATGAATCTGCAGATTAATACCCGGGAATTGCCGTTTCAGCTCCAGGAGCAGCTCTGTTGCCAGAATATTGCAGTAATAAGAACTGGTACCCAGTACCACATTGCCGTGCACTTCACTCTGTTCTGCTTCCAGTCTCTGAATCTGGTCCACCTCTTCAAAAATCCGTCTGGCGTGCTCCAGCACCTGAAGTCCATAGTTGGTAAAAGCCACGCCTCTTTTCGTGCGGATCAGAATGATGTTGCCCAGTTCCTCCTCCAGTTCCTTGATCGACACACTGAGCGCAGACTGGGATAAAAAAGACTCCTGCGCTGCCTTGGAGATGGAACCATATTTCTGGATCAGCAGCAGTCCATTTAATTGTGATAATCGCATTCTCTTTCCCTCGTTTCTTCCACGTACCGCAGTTCTTTTTCTGTCACTTTTAGTATATCATGTTTCAGCCTGATAAGAAACGACTTCTGGCTTCATTTTTCGTCCCCCTCGCAAACAAAAAGAGCTGCAGAGAAACCTCTCCACAACTCTTTTTTATCTGCAACTTTAGATACAGCTTAAAAACCTGCTCTGTCGCAGTCCGTTTTACAGCTGACCTCTTACATCCTGATCCAGGGCAATTTCCCGAACCAGTTCGCCTTTGTTTAATTCCACAACACAAGCGGTTTTGTCCGCATTGACTGTCACACCATATTTTTTAGCCAGGCCTTTTTTCCGGGTGATATCCACTTCGATAAATTTATATTTATCGCCGGTTTCCCGGTTGGCTTCATCAATTTTGCCCATTTTATCCAGGCTGTCGCCAAATTCTGGGCTCCAGAATCCTAACAGTACCGGTTTTTCCGATTCTACCACATTTGCTTTGAAATCTGCCTGTTCTTCGATGTAGCGTTCCGCAGCGGTAGCAGCAGTAGCGCCGTCACCAATTGCAGTCGAAACCTGACGCAGATATTTGTCACGCACATCGCCTACAGCAAACACGCCTTCCACAGAAGTTTCCATACGGTCGTTGGTATGGATCCAGCCTCTCTGATCCAGTTCCATCTGGCCTTTTACGCATTCGGTACCCGGTACCATACCTACAAAGAAGAATACGCCCTGGCATGGATAATCTGTAATATCGCCAGTCTTCAGATTTTTGATTTTAACACCTTCTACTTCATCTTCCCCAACGATGGAGTCCAGAACAGAGTTCCAGATAAAGTGCAGTTTCGGATGAGCAAATGCTTTTTCTGCTGCCTGTTTGTTGCAGTCCAGAACACCTTCATCATGCAGAACAACAACTGTAACCTTGGATGCAAATTTAGCAATATACATCCCTTCTTCAATGGCCTGGTCGCCGCTGCCCACTACAACGACTTCCTGGTCCTGGAAAAATTCAGCGTCACAGGTAGCACAGTAGGCAACACCCATACCGGTCAGTTCCCGTTCCCCTGGAATTCCCAGTACTCTTGCTTCGGTACCGGTAGCAACGATCACTGCTTTGGCCTGATATTCATGTTTTCTGGTTTTCACAATTTTAATATCGCCGCTGAAATCAACAGCTTTTACTTCTTCTTTTTTGATTTCCACACCAAAAGACTGGGCATGTTCTGCCATAGCGCCAGTCAGATCTGGACCGGTAGAGCTTTTATAACCAGGATAGTTTACAATTTCTCTGGTGGTGAAAGCACGTCCACCTACAGAACCTTTTTCCAGAATCAAAGTTTTCAGTCTGGCACGACCACCATAGATCCCTGCGCTTAACCCGGCAGGACCGCCACCGATAATAATCAGATCATATAATTCTTCCGACATGAAAATAACCTCCTAAAAGTATCATAAAGTTTTTGATTTAATTATGTTGATAATTCAAATCCTTCTGTGATTAATCCTTCTGTGATTATTATATAACAAATTTATGATATTTTCACATAGGTTCCGTCAATATGGCCATACAAGTTATTTATGCCGCCGAACTGCCGCAAAAAAGGACTACCCGTCTGGCAGCCCTTTTGATGTTTTGATATTATGATTCCCGCTTCTGCTCCTGCACAGCCGCCTCCAGCTTCTGCCGCACCAGCGCCGCATCGCCGTCACACTGGTGGATGATGGTGCTGACCGCATCATAACTCAGCACCGTAATATATGCTGTGGCAAACGCACAGGACTGTTCCAGCAGACGGGCACACTGTGCCCCATCGGGCTGCAGCAGCTCGATACAATGGGTACGAAACAGCCACACACCCTGCTCTAACAGCGACAGACTTTCCAGCAGGCAATCGGCAATCAGCGGCAGAAACGCATTCAGCTCAAACTCACCGTGGGCAGCAGCCATGGTGATGGCCGTGTCGTTGGCCATGACCCGCATGGCCACCTGCATGGTCATTTCCGGGATCACCGGATTCACCTTGCCGGGCATAATGGTGCTGCCCTTCTGCATAGCTGCCAGGTGCAGCTCACCCAGGCCGCCCTTCGGCCCCGAATTCATCAGCCGCAGATCATTGGATATCTTCATCAGGTTGACAGCCAGCGCCTTCAGCAGACCCGATACTTCCACAAACACATCATTGTTCTGCGTGATATCCATAGGATATTCCGCCTCAGCCAGTCCGATACCGGTCAGCTCCCGCAGCTTTTCGATCACCGTGAAGCGGTACCGCCGCTCTGCAGTGTCGGCGCGCCCTACCGCCGTGCCACCCAGATTGACCTGCCGCCGCCGTTCCTCTATCTTATAAATGCGCCAGCGATCCCGGGCAATGGCCTGGGCGTATGCACCAAACTCTTCTCCCAGTGTGATCGGCACCGCATCCATCAGCTCGGTGCGACCCAGTTTGGCGATCTCGGCAAACTCCATCTCTCTCCGCTGCAGTGTCTGCTGCAGTTTCGCACATTCCTCGCTGACACGGCGCAGCAGCTCGATGGCCGCAATGCGCAATGCCGTAGGATACACATCGTTGGTGGACTGGCCCCGGTTTACATCATCCAGCGGATGCACCTCCGGTCCGGCTAATCTGGCCAGCACTTCATTGACATTCATGTGGGTGGTCGTACCAGCGCCGCCCTGCAGCGCATCCACCGGAAACTGCCCGTCATACTGACCGCTGAGTACCTGGTTGCAGGCCCGCTCAATGGCCGCGTACACCTCCGGTTTTACCTGCAGTTCCTGATAAGTCTGGGCCACCGCTTTTTTTACCGTTACAATGGCATACACCAGCTGCCGGTTGACCGGCTTGTAGCCCAGCGCAAAATTATCCAGCGCCCGGGCAGTCTGCAGACCATACAATGCATCATCAGGCAGCGTCTTTCTGCCCAGCTCATCCTCTTCCGTTCGCATAGTACGGCCTCCTTTTAATCCTCCAGCTGTGCCAGCAGATGGGGGAACAGTTCAATACTCCGTTTCAGAATGCCCTGCATATAAGCGATGGCAATGCCGTAATTGGTGAATGGCACATTCTGATCAGCAGCACACTTTTGCCGGTATTTCATTTCCCGCTCGTTGAGCATGCAGCCACCACAGTGGATGATCAGCTGATACGGCGACAGATCATCGGGGAATTCCACACCGGAACTGAACTGAAAATTCAGCTGTTTGCCGGTATAATTTTTCAGCCAGCGGGGAATTTTTACCGAACCGATATCATCACACTGGCGGTGATGGGTACAGCCCTCCGAGATCAGCACCGTATCGCCGTCCTGCAGTTTCTCGATAGCTGCCGCACCCAGCACAGCGCCCTGCAGTTGCCCCTTGTAACGGGCCATCAGAATGGAGAACGAAGTCAGTGGGATCTCCCGCGGTGTATCTGCCGATACCTTGGCAAACACCTGGCTGTCGGTGATGACCATAGCTGGCCGCTTGCCCAGATGTTCCAGCGTTTCTTTCAGCTCAAACTCTTTCACCACAATGGACACCGCGTCGGCCTCCAGAATATCCCGAATGGTCTGCTGCTGCGGCAAAATCAGCCGGCCTTTGGGGGCTGCTGTATCGATCGGCACCACCAGCACCACAAAATCACCGGGATGGATCAGATCACCCACAATGCGCAGTTTGGAATCCTCCGTGGCAGCCAGCCGCCCGATGGTTTCTTTTAACGCCTCGATGCCGATCCTTTCCGTGGCACTGACCAGACAGGCATTGGCTTCCAGTTCCGGTACCGTTCCTTCCGGCAGCAGGTCGCATTTATTATACACCAGCACATAGTTGATTTTTTTCTCTTCAAAAATCCGGATCAGCGCATCCTCTGCCTCGGTGCGTCCCACTGTACAGTCGATGACCAATACTGCCACATCGGTCTTGTTCAGCACCTGCTTGGTCTTGCGCACCCGCAGCTCGCCCAGAGCGCCCTCATCATCAATACCCGGCGTGTCAATAATCAGCACCGGCCCCATGGGCAGCAGTTCCATAGCCTTGGATACCGGGTCGGTGGTGGTACCCCGCACATCGGAGACTACCGCCAGCTCCTGCCCGGTTACCGCATTGACCACGCTGGATTTGCCCGCATTGCGCCGTCCAAAAAAACCAATATGTACCCGTTCCGCCGATGGTGTTGCATTTAAACTCATGTCAATTCCTCCAATCCTGCCTTCTGGCCTTGTATCCAGTTTTCTGATTTCAGTATAGCATACCGAAAAATCCAATACAATTGACACTGTTTTTATATTTTGTATTTTTATCGGTCCCGCTTTTCTGGTAAAAAAAGAGCTGATCATGCCAGCCATACGCCACGCACGATCAGCCAGAATTTATTTT
>CAMFFG010000115.1 GCA_945949655.1 uncultured Peptococcaceae bacterium | reverse complement strand
CGTGCATATTCTGAACGTGGTGTATGAGCTGGTGCAGATTTTTCATAAGCCTTATGGTGTGGTTTTGAACAAATGCCTGGAAGGAGAAAATCCGGCAGAAATATTCTGTATCGCACATAATATCCCGATCCTTGGCAGAATCCCCTTTGATCAGGAACTTGGGCATCTGAATTCCAACTCTCAGATCGTCAGCCGCTTGAACGGAAAATATAAAGATATATTTGCAGAGATCCTGCAGCAGATTAAGGAGGCGACAGTCAGTGAAACAGCTATTGATTCTGAGCGGTAAAGGCGGCACCGGAAAAACAACGGTAGCCAGTGCTTTTATCCGGCTGTCCCAGGCCAGAGCCTTTGCCGACTGTGATGTGGATGCGCCAAACCTGCATCTGGTGACCCAGTGCAGTGGGGCACCGGAGAAAGAGGACTATTATGGCCTGGCAAAAGCGCAGATTCAGCCGGAAACCTGTGTGAAGTGTGGCAGCTGCCAATATCACTGTCAGTTTCATGCCATTGAAAAAACAGATGGCGGATACAAAGTCAATCCCTTTGCCTGTGAAGGCTGCGGTGTATGCGCTTACGTATGCCCGGCCAGTGCTGTCACTATGCAGGAAATGCTGGCCGGTGAGATGCAGCTGTACCGCAATGAAAGCAACATTTTTTCCACTGCACAGCTGAAAATGGGCAGCGGCAATTCAGGCATGCTGGTGACGCAGGTGAAACGGCGCATGCGCCGCGCCGGAAAGGATGCGGCGTTTTCTATCATTGATGGTTCGCCTGGGATCGGCTGTGCTGTCATTGCCTCGCTGAGCGGTGTTGATCTGGCGTTGATCGTGGCAGAACCGTCGGTGTCCGGCATCAGTGATTTAGAGCGTATTCTGCACACAGCAGAGATTTTTCAGGTGCTGACGGCAGTCTGTGTGAATAAGTACGATACCAATGTGGAGAATACAAATAAAATTGAAGAATTCTGCTACCGCAGAGATATCCCTTTTGTAGGCCGCATTCCTTTTGATCTGGAAGCGGTGCAGGCCATTAACGACGGCGAAACCATTGTAGATCGGGATTGTGCTGCTGGTAATGCAGTGCGGGAAATTTATCAGAAGACCATGGAACTGTTTGATGTTATAACAATGTAGCGGCGAGAGCGTAACAGGATATTCAGGAATATACAGTATCAGAAAAAGGAGTGTAAATAATATGTCAGAAAGTTGCAGTCATAATTGCGGCAGCTGTGGAGAAGCCAGCTGCGGTGAACGACAGGAGGATTCGATTTTTGAACCTCTGAATGAACTGAGCAAAGTAAAAAAAGTGATCGGTGTTGTCAGTGGTAAAGGCGGTGTAGGGAAATCTCTGGTGACTTCTCTGTCCGCTATTGCTATGGCTCGTAAAGGCTATAAAACTGCAATTCTGGATGCCGACATCACCGGGCCATCTATTCCTAAAATTTTTGGCATTCACAGCCAGGCCACTGGCACAGAGCAGGGCGTGATTCCGAAGGCCACGCTGGATAACGGCATTAAGATCATGTCCATCAATCTGCTGCTGGACAATGACACCGACCCGGTGGTATGGCGGGGACCGGTAATTGCCAACGGGGTAAAACAGTTCTGGCACGATGTGATCTGGGGCGATGTGGACTATATGTTTATTGATATGCCGCCGGGCACCGGCGATGTGCCGCTGACGGTGTTTCAGTCGCTGCCGGTGGATGGGATCCTGATCGTCACTTCACCGCAGGAGCTGGTATCTATGATTGTGACCAAAGCGGTGAAAATGGCAGAGATGATGAATATTCCGGTTTTAGGACTGGTGGAAAATATGTCTTATTTCCACTGCCCGGACAATGGTAAAGATTATGCCATCTTTGGGGAAAGCCACATTGAAGAGATCGCCGGGCAGTATCAGCTGGAAGTGCTGGCTAAACTGCCTATCGATCCGGCCATTGCGGCCTGCTGCGATGCCGGTACACTGGAACAGATGGAGTTTGACTGGATGGACGGCGTGACAGCAAAGCTGGAACAGCTTGCGCGGTAAGCAGAGCACATGAATTAAAATTTCAATTTACTGTACAGGAGTGTGGAGACACAATGAAAAGAATAGCGGTCGCTTGCGAAGGATCAGAGGTTGCACAGCATTTTGGTCATTGCGCTAACTTTATATTTTTTGACACAGAAAATGGTATGATTCTAAAAAAAGAATCTGTTGTCAATCCAGGACACAAACCAGGTTTTCTGCCTAACTTTTTAGCCGATAACGGTGCAGCTGTAGTGTTGGCTGGTGGTATGGGAGGCGGAGCTGTAGATATTTTTCAGCAGCGTAATGTAGAGGTGGTTACAGGCGCTTCTGGGAATGCCGACGCTGCAGTATTGGCGTATCTGAGCGGTAAGCTTCAGTCAAATGGCACTGTCTGTCATGAACATCAGCATCATGATACATGCGGTGCACATTAAACGGTGTGTATATGTTTTCTGAGCGAAAAATAAAATAATATAAAAACAAAGTTGCCCGGCTCATGCCGGGCAACTTTGTTTCAGGTCAGGATCTTTTTTCTGTTCTTTTTGGGCTGGGCGCCTTCGTTCCAGTCGGTTTCTGCATAGAGCGGATATTTTTATTATCCTCTCGCTTTTGTCCGGCACGGCTGCCGGATTTGTGACTGCTGTCTGCCTTTTTAACCGTCTTCTTCTCTGGTTTTTTGTCTGTTTTTGGGGTAGAGGATTTTTTCTGCGCTTTTTTCTTACGGTCGGGATCTTTATAAAATTCTTTCACCGCACCGGCAAGAATTTTACCCTTCACCAGATGCACCGGAGCTACCTGGATATCAAATTCACGCTGATAAATACGCAGTGCGGCCAGTTCTCGGGGATTTACAATGCTGTAGCACTGGCCTTGCCGATCCCCGCGGGCGGTGCGGCCTGCCCGGTGAATATATTCGTTTGGTTCGGCAGGAAAATCCATATTAATTACATGGGTGATATCCGGGATATCCAATCCGCGGGCAGCCAGATCGGAAGAAACCAGAATTCTGATTTTTCCTTTTCGGAATTCCTCCATAGCCTTTTGCCGTTCTTCCTTGGACACAATGCCATGCAAACTGTAGGTGCGGATTTTGTGGTAATTCAGTTTATCTACTAAAAAGTCCAGTTCAGGGCCATCGTTCATAAAAATCAGGATCCGTTCTGCTTCCTCCTCAAGCGCATGCAGCAGCTTGCGCAGTTGTACAAATTTATCTCTCTGTTCACTGATCAGGTAAAAATGGTCGATGTTTGGGTTCATTTTAGCCTGTTGCTCAATTTTGACCAGTGCCGGGTCATGCATCTGCTGCAGCAGTAAATCCAGCGTATGATTGCTGGAAGTGGCAGAAAAAGCCGCCAGCTGTCGGTCACGCAGCATACTTTTTAGAATATCCAGCACAGTCTGCTGGTTGGTATTATCCAGCAGGCCATCCATCTCATCAATGATAACGGTGCGGATGGTCTGGCAGTTGATTTTTCGTTTTTTGATCAGATCCAGAATTCGGCCCGGTGTGCCGACGATAAGCTGAGGCTTTTCTTTTAATTTGGCGATCTGATTATTGATATTGGCTTCACCGATGATGCTCTGGCAGTGAATCTGCAGACCAGAATCCTGAATCAGCAATTGTGCCTGTCTGTAAATCTGCATCACAAGCTCATGGGTAGGTGCCAGAATCAGTGCCTGTACTTGTCTGGCATCTGGTTGGATATTGAGCAGTACGGGGCACAGATAAGCCAGCGTTTTGCCACTGCCGGTGTAAGATTGGCCGATGACATCGCGGCCAGCCAGCAGTAAGGGGATGACCTGCTGCTGGATTGCAGTAGGTTCGGTGATATGCTGTGAGGCCAGTGCCTGCGCCATGGCCTCGTGCTGCAGCAAGGCTTGAAAAGACATATTGTAATCCTCCATCTTTCTGATTTTGGTGATAAAGACTAACGTATATCGTAAGTGTCATTATAGCATGGAATACGGAAAAAGTCATTCTCTGCCCACATGGCCGGTATCAAATATTTTGCTGATGATATGGGTTTGGTACAGCGTATAACCCTTTTGAAGAAACAAAAAAACTTTGCTGCAAGGGCAATTCCCTGACGGGAAACGGTTGACCTGTGGCTGTTTGTGGGATAAAATAAAAGGTAACGAAAAAAACTGTAAAGGGCATTGGAGGTGGCAGAAATGTTCACTGGGAGAAAAGTTATTTTGCAGAAGCCAACCAAAGAGGATGCATACTATTTTCAGAAGTGGTTTATGAATAAGGAATTCCGACACTGGTATGACAGTTACATGAGTGTCTCGCTGGATATGATCGAAGATGAGATCAGCAAGATGAAAGATGTAACAGATCCAAGCGCGGAACAGGTCGATTTTGTGGTAAAGAACAAACGGACAGGGGAACCGATCGGGATTGCTTCGATTAAAAATATCGACCGGCAGAATGGACATGCGGAAATCGCATTGGGTATCGGCGATGAGGAAAACCGGCTGGCCGGTTTCGGGGTGGATCTGATGATCGTACTGGCGGATGTGGTGTTCTATCACTTTGGGTTTGAAAAATGCTATTCCAAGATCAATGACAACAACCGCCTGGGCTTGAAGTCGGCACTTTCTTTCGGGTTTACTGCAGAGGGTAAACTGCGGAAGCATACCTTCATCGATGGGCAGTATATAGATCAGTGGATTCTGGGCATGACCCGGGAAGAGTATGAAAGCCTGGCGATTGTACCAAAATGGAAGTCCCGTGCGTAGAAAAATCTTTACAACAACGGTCTGCTGTGGTATAGTAAAGGAAACAAAAATTAAATCAAGTAAGTCTTTGTTATCGAGAGAGGCGGAGGGACTGGCCCAATGAAGCCCGGCAACAGCCAGCATAGCTGGAAATGTGCTAAATCCTGCAGACAGAATGTCTGGTAGATAATGGAGTGTCAGCACAGTATAATGAAAAGCCATTTTCTACCGAAAGAAAATGGCTTTTTTTGTATTTTGCCGTATGGCAGCTTATTTCAGAATTATATAGTCTAACGGTGTTATGTCAAGAGGAAAAAGTTAAATAAAAAAATATAAATTG
>CAMFFG010000114.1 GCA_945949655.1 uncultured Peptococcaceae bacterium | reverse complement strand
CCGAGATCTACACTCTTTCCCTACACGACGCTCTTCCGATCTCCCGCGTCGACTCCTTCACCGTAGTCAGCAGCGTCTCTACCGGCGTTTCTGTCTGTCCGGCACACAATACCAGCAGATCCGGCGCCAATTCCTCCAACAGTTTTTCTTTCAGCTGTGCTTCCTCCAGCTTCTGAAAACAGAAACGCTGCTGAAAAGCAGGCGTCTGCTGCAGAAGATCACCCAATATGATAATCAACCCTCTATTTGTCATAATTACTCCTTCCGGCTGCAAAAAACAGGCTTGCCTCTACCGGAGCATCCGGCAGAGATACACCGTTTCTATCGATTTGTGCCATCTGTTACGCACGATTGCAAATTTTCCTGCTTTAACACAATTACCTGACCGCTGCGACGAAATTCGCAAAAGCCGGCCACCGGGATCTGATACAGCGCCAGATACCCATCCATCACCTGATAGGCCGCCTCCAGAAAGGCCTGCCAGTCATAGCAGATACAGTCCAGATAGGCGTACTGATAACCGGAGGCACTGCCGATACATTCGCCCAGAGCCTGTTCCACCAGAACCCGGTTCAAATCCTCCTCCAGAGCAGCGCGCACATGAACCCGCTGTTCTGTATCCAGCCCGGCATTATCATAAAACAGAAATCCCCAGAGCACACCGTCCCGGGCTGCCAGATCAAACAGACTTTCCTCGCCGGTATAATAACTGTTCAGCACCGGCAGCGCCGCCGCTGAGGTGCTGCCGAAATAAATATCATCCCGCAGCCCCATCCAGGTCTCCTGCGGTTCCATAGTATAGCTGGTGAAAAGCCCCAGCGGGTCGTCCTGCGGGGGCAGCTGCCCGGCCATCTGCAGATCAGCGATATAGGCGGCCAGATCAGATAACAGGACCGGCTCCTCCAGCGCAGGCTGCAGCAAAAGATTGACATATTCCACATTGCTCATCAGGCAGAGCTCGCCCAGACACTGTTCCAGCAGGGTGCAGAAGGCAGTGTAGGCTGTGGCTTCCTCCAGCAGCAGCAGTTTTTCGCTGTAGCTCTCGATCCCCAGCCGCCCATCGGGAAGCAGAATGGGCCACACCGATATCTCATCCGCCTGCAGCCAGATGTGTTCTACCTCCATGGCCAGCGGCCTGTCTTCCCCCGCAGGCGGTCTGCCTACGACAAAGTCCCACTGCTCCAGCAGTTCCTCCGGCGCCTGGGCCCGCCAGTACGCCATCTGATACAGCCGGCTGCCATTGCCTTCCGGCGAGAGGACCAGCTCAAAATAATCATCCCGCTGCTTAAGGTCAAACACCGGTGTTGTGAAAGCGATCCGCAAAAGCTGCTCCATATCAAAAACAGCTTTCCCGAGACTGTTACCGGCGGAGAGCAGATAGCGGATCTCATACTCCCGTTCCGCAAACAGGTGCCAGAAATCGGCCACCCGCTGCCGAAAGGTGTTTTCTTCTGTTATTTCATCCAGCACAGCTTCCATGTCCATCCCTCCTGTCTCGCCGTTCAACACCTGCTTTGCTCTAATATGCAATCTGAATGCTGTGCCCTTCCACAGCCACACCGTCGCCCCGCTTCATGGGCAGGCGCTGTTCTTCACTGAAACCGATGGTCTCGCCGTCTTTCAGGGTGATATCGCCTTCCAGCACATAGTAGGCCACATCGAACAGAAATTTCCGCAGCTCCTCCGGCGTATGCCGGCTGGCAAGAATTTCCAGTTCATCCTTGCCGAAGGCATCCATCCCGATGGTATAGGCATGATTGCCCTGTTCATTCTCATAGACGCCAAAATAAAGCCAGTTCAGAATAGGCAGTTCCCCCTGCTCCATAGCAGCCGTACCCTTCTGGTAAAAGGCCGGTTCCAGCACTGTGCCGGAGGTATATACCCCGATGGCGTTTTCATCCTCCAGGCAGGAGGAGATCAGTTTCACATAGGTCTTGCCTGCTTCCAGCGGTTCCATGTCTCTTGGCAGCACCGCCACCATCAGATGAGCCCTGTGGGAGGCTGTAGCCTCCACCGCGCCGGGCCAGAAATAGTTATTGGCAGCAAACCGTTCCGCCTCTCCCTCTGGCACCGGTGCAGGCATATAACCCACCGCAATCATAGCGCCATCCACATCAAATACCAGATTGCCGTCGGCAATTTCCGGCTCTGTTAAAATATCCACCGTTTCCTCTGCCAGCAGCTGATCCAGCCAGTCTCCCTCCTGACCGCCTTCCACGGTGATGGCATCATCTGCGCCGCGCTGCGGCACAATTCCCCAGCGCTGTGCAAGCCGCTGGGCCAGCGCCGTCAGATCGTAGCTGGCTTGCTGCAGCAGCACGAACCCGCAAAAACTGCCCACATAATTTCTCTGTTCCGCTGCGCTGTGCTCCTCGGTCAACACAGCCATTGGATCCTGTTCAAATTTCATTGTTTCGCTATCTCCTTTTTCATCCGGTCCTGCTGACAGGTTTTCTTGTTATTTATGGTATCATACCGTGTAAACGATTGCAATAAAACAATTTACACAGAGCCGAATAAAAAGCGGAGGCGCCGGTTCACCTTTCCCTCCGCTGCCGCATAGTCTGAAAGTGAGCGCAGTCTGCGCCGTGCATCTTACCGATTTTACCAAAAAGAGAGGTGATAAACATGAATTCTCATTATCCATTTGCGCTGCAACCGCTGCCTTACGGCTGGAGCGGTCTGCAGCCCTGCCTCAGTGCAGATGTGGTGTGCAACCACTATGAACACCACCACCGACACTATGTCAACCGGCTGAACCAGCTGTTACAGCCCTACCCCACCTACCAGGACTGGACACTGGAACAGTTGCTGACCGATTGTCAGACCCTGCCGGAAGAGATCCGCCCGGCGGTGCTGGTTCATGCAGGCGGTGTTTATAATCACAATCTGTACTGGTGCAGTATGGCTCCCTGCCGCTATACCAGCCCTACCGGCGCGCTGAGCAAAGCCATTGCCTGCCAGTATGGCAGCTTCCAGCTGTTCCAGCAGCAGTTTAAGGCTAGCGCCATGGCCCTTACCGGCTCAGGCTGGACCTGGCTTGCCGCCGACTGCGACGGCAGCCTTTCGATCCAGAATACCGCCAACCAGCAGGTGCCCGATCTGAACGTGCTGACACCACTGCTGGTGGTGGATCTGTGGGAACACGCCTATTATCTGCAGTACCGCTCCAACCGGGAGCGCTATCTGGATAACTGGTGGTATCTGACCAACTGGGGCTTCGCCGACAGCCAGTACCGCCAGAGCATGACAGAGTAAATATTGTCATAACAAAGTGGATTGGAGATGACTTTTCCAATCCACTTTTTGTCTATTGCTTATTCTTTTTATCATTATCCTGATCTTTTCTGACTTCATTACTATCGTTGAATCAGTCATAAAAAATCATAATTATTTTGTTGTCTGCATAAAAGTCTTTCTTTTATCCTTTACCATACTATAATTGATTTTCCCATTACAATAAATGCCATAATGTTTTATAATATTGTATTGTTTGTTTCATATACTTATCTCCTCCATATTTTTCTTCTAAATGCATGAACTCTTCTTTGCTAATTTCTGGCTGTATTGCATACAAATCGCGAATTAATTCCATATAATTTTCATCTATTCTATGTTCCACAACTTTATCAAACCATTGAATTCCTTTTGGCAGATCCGCATAGTTATGGAAACAATACTCCTCTGCATATACGGGAGATACTATCTTACCTTCACTAATCAACTGTAACCGTCTCTGTAATGTCCTTTCTTCCAGCGCCGTCGTGTAATATTTGATCCTATCTTTATCCATATAAGCAAAACCAGTCATTTTTCTTCTGAAATTACTTGCCTTTCTTACACGTTCTGTCAAAAATGCGCTTTCACGTTTAATCCATATCTTGTTTTCCTGATAATCCCATACTGTAAGTATTTTCCCTTCATGGGCAAATTCTACAGCGCCTTTATATAGTTGTAGGGCCCCTTCATCAAAACACCCTTCCAAATGATCTCTCAATGGATTTAATAATTCAGCTGCTTTATTATGAATCGGACACTGCGCAACTTTTTGCAAATCGCTCAGAAAATTTTTTGGATACTTTTCCTGTAAGTCACGGGCAAATTCTAATTTAAATTCTCTTTCTACCTGTTCTTTTTCTCCGGAATGAATACGAATGCGTTTGATTTTGTTCTCCATCATTGTCGGATAAATCTGTTTTTCTAGACATTCTGTGATAAATTCCACTACTTTATCCCGATAAGCACTGATAAAACATTTTGCACGACCTTCTCTTACATAAGCCACACCAAACAGTGCCAATTCATCATCTTCCATCCCCATTTGCCGTAATAAAGCATAAGCCTGCTGTGCAATTCGATCATGATTATCAACGTGCTCCTCACCTTGATACATCACCATACCATCCTTTCCTCTTTTTTCTAAAATAATTCTGTAATTTTCGTTTCTGTTTTCAGTTTAGCCACATAGCACTCCTCATTTCGCAAAATCTCAATATCGTGGCTAAAATATTCAGATAAATGTTCAGTAGTAATAATTTCTCTCGTTTTTCCCATGATATCGATTCTTCCCTCTTTCAGCATCAAGGCGTTTTCAAAAATTGGAAGAATCTCTTCTACATAATGGGTCACATACAACACAGTAATATTGCGTTCTTTTGAAAGCCGTGTTACAGTTTCCAGCATACGTTCCCGCGCCAGCACATCTAAACCGTTGCCTGGTTCATCCAGAATCAGAATTTCAGGATTAGAAATTAGCGCTCTGGCAATCATGACACTTTGCCGTTCTCCTTTGCTCATTGTGGCAAATACACGATCTTCCTTTTTTTCAGATGCAGTTCTTCCATAAGATTCAATGCTTTTTTCATATCAGCATCACTTACAATCCCACTTACACCCAGTGTACCAAACAAACCGCTCAATACAATATTAATTGCTGTTTCATTGTGATAGTACCGATCAAAAAAAGAGCTAGACACCCAGCCAATACGCTTGCGTAAATCTAATGTATTGTCTTTATCAAATTCCTGCCCTGTAGGTTTACAATACATGTGTTACAGTCAATAGCTGAAAATAAAAAATGAGAA